>NZ_JBWQTV010000001.1:0-126545 GCF_056619965.1 Halalkalibacter sp. HAAS-P014
GTTTAAATTCGGGTGTAAAAGTTCGACGTTGACGTGTCATAGTAGCACGCTCCCTTAATTTAATAGTCTAAGTTTACAAGCCCTTATTTCATCTGTCCAACTTAGTGTAGCCTATCCATATCATAATGTGCTTAATTTGGGGAGTTCACTGGGTATTTATGAAGGTAGCGATGTTCTATTTTCCACCAATTATGTTTTCCGCACTTAGGTTTTTATTAGGAGTTAGTGTTTTATTCATTATTTGTCTTTATAAGAAAATCCCCTATCCCTCAAGATCAAAAATTAAATGGTTTATATTATGTGGTTTTTTACAAACATTTTATATTCATTTAGCCTTACAAATTGCTATTCAATATATTGATACAGGATTAACATCATTGCTTTACTATACGATGCCATTTTGGTTGAATATACTGGCACACTTCTTCACTCCAAATGAAAAACTAACAATTCGAAGATCTGTTGGACTATTTCTTGGTATATCTGGGCTGTTTTTTATACTTGGTTTAAGACCAGAGTCCATTAATTCATTTATGTTTCTGCCTGAGTTGTTAGTCTTATCTTCCTCAATTGTATGGGCAATCTCTAATTTAATATACAAGAATTATTTAGATGATGTTAATGTACTTCAATTTACGACGTATCAAATGTTTTTTTGAACTTTTCTTTTATTTATTTGTGCTTTCTTGTTTGAACCATATAACTCTATTGTCTGGCATATGAACTCAATTTTGGTATTACTTTTTTCAGGGGTATTTGCAACAGCATTAACATTTTTATTATGGTTCCATATACTCTCAAATACAAAAGCAAGCAAAAGTTCTATTAGTTTACTTTTAATACCTGTTTTTGGTGTGCTATCAGGTTGGTTGTTTCTCGATGAGACACTAACCATAATCTCAATTTTGGGAATTACATTGATACTAAGTGGGATTTTTACTGTTAAATATGAAAAAGAAAAAGCTCCTTTGGCAGCACATGAAGGAAAGCGATCTCGATTTTAGGGGTGAAAGAAGTTACTTTTTTAAAAATGAAAAATTAGGACTTCTCTTACTGTTCGTTTATCGAATATTAATTGTCTATAAAACAAAATAAATGGCATAAAATAACAAAAACGTTATAAAAAAATATAAAAGTATCAAAAAAGAAGGTGGTTAAGAAAAGGGAAAGCAAACTCAACCTAGAAATAATAAGTATTAGTTTTTGTTTAAAAAAATTACACATTTTTAAAATTGCTAATCTACTAAACATTAAGGTTAATTGAAAACCCTATTATATTCATATTTTCTTAGATTTATTTTTGGCACGATTATTGCAAAGTTACATATGAGATGTAATTAATTATATTAATCAATAGAGGTGAGAACATGAGGTATGGATTAATGGGTGTAGACTTTGAAGATCGAGTCAACTATGAGAGGTTAAGAAAAGAAAGGTTAGAGAAAGCAAGAGAACAAGTGAAAGCTCACGGCTTGGGTGCATTACTTTGTTATGATTTTGATAACATTCGGTATATTACAGGGACTCATATTGGGGAGTGGGCACGAAATAAAATGACACGTTATGCCATTCTTCCTGAAGACGGCAGTCCACAGCTCTATGATCCTGCTACTCCAGCAAAAAGGATTTCTAGTCCATGGATTGCCGATAGTGTCCATCCATCAGTGGGTTCAATGCGTGGGGCAGTACCAAGTGAGTATGGAAACGTAGAGAGAATCGCCAGTGAGATTAAGAAAGTTCTTTATGAGTTTGGAATTGAGAATAAGCCAGTTGGTGTAGACATAATGGATATTCCCTTAATTCGTGCTTTAGAAAACGAGGGGATCGATGTTGTTGATGGGCAACAAGCTATGCTTGATGCAAGAATGATTAAAACGCCAGATGAGATTGAACTCTTAAAAACGGCAGCTGCAATGGTCGATGCAACCTATGGAGAAATTGTTAGAGCAATTAAACCAGGCGTGAGAGAGAATGACCTAGTTTCCATTGCCAATAAAAACTTATATGCAATGGGATCAGAATTAGTAGAATGTGTTAACAGTGTTTCTGGATCAAGAGGCCAACCTCATCCTCATGTATTCTCTGATCGTATGATCCGTCCAGGAGACATGGTGTATTTAGACATTATGCACTCCTTTAATGGATACCGAACTTGTTATTATCGGACATTTGTCTGTGGCAATCCAACACAAGCACAACAAGAAGCATATGATAAGGCTTATAAATGGTTGCAGGCTTCTATTAATGCGGTAAAACCAGGAGCTACAACTGCTGATATCGCGAAATGTTGGCCTACTGCAGAAGAGATAGGATTGAAAGATGAGAAGGAAGCTTATCTCCTACAGTTTGGGCATGGAATTGGAATGAGTATTTGGGAGAAGCCAGTTATTTCACGACTATTTATGGATAAACCATTTGAATTAAAAGAAGGAATGGTTTTTGCGCTTGAGACGTATTGTCCATCGGCAGATGGAAAAGGTGGTGCACGGATTGAAGATGAAGTTGTTGTAACCAAAGATGGTTGTGAAGTTATTACAAAGTTCCCGTCGGATGTTCTTATCAGTTGTGGTTTACCTGGAAATTTAGCCTATTAAAACGAATACTGAAAGGGGTTTTCTTAGATGATTAGAAGAAAAGTGAATGTTTTTGAACTCAAAAAGGACAATGAATTAAAGGCGGATGAAGGTTGGGTGAAAATGGATGTGAAATGGGCGTGCTCTGAAGAAACAGGGGCTGAACATACCGTGTTTGGTCACACGATTTTTGGCCCAGGCGGAGGAGCCCATGAACTCCATACACATCCAAATGCAGAAGAGATTCTCTACGTAATTAAAGGACAGGGTATTGCCATCAGTGGCGATGAAGAATTTGAAATCGGGCCAGGAGATCTCGTCTTTGTACCAAAAGGGGCTCGACATTTCTTTAAAAATACGCATCCAACGGAAGACCTTGAAACAGTTTGGGTTTATGGTGGAGCTCCTTCGTTAAACAAGGCTGGCTATAATCCTTTGGACTAATTTTAAAATTTGTTTTGATAGGTAGATTTCTTTCATGAGTTTATTATAGAGGGAGGAATAAAATGAAAGCGCTTGTAATAAGAGAACCTAATAAATATCAGATTGAAGAAATTCCTACACCAGAAATCTCTTCTCAAGAAGTATTAGTTAAAGTTAAGGTATCTGGTATCTGTCATTCAGATTATGAATTAATTGATGGACAATATATTATTCCTTTTGAATATCCAATTATTCCTGGACATGAATGGTCAGGAGAGATCGTGAAAGTAGGAAGTGATGTATCTGGCTTTCAAGAGGGTGATCGGGTAACGGGTGAATGTGTAATTGGTTGTGGAGTATGTTCTATCTGTAAATCAGGTAACTTCTCGTATTGTCCTAATTCAGATCACTTTGGTTTCACTTTAAATGGAGCAGATGCAGAATATCTAGTGGCTCGACCTGAATGGCTTCATAAATTGCCAAAAAATGTAGACTATAAGACAGGTGCTTTGATTGAACCGTTTAGTGTGGGATATTACTCGTTATTTGTGCATGGTGGTGTCGATGCTGGAGATTGGACCGTGATCCTCGGTGGGGGACCAATTGGATTATGTACGCTTGCTGCTGCAAAAGGTATGGGTTCAAAAACGATTTTAATTGAGCCAATGGAATTTAGAAGAGAAATTGGTATGAAGCTAGGTGCTGATATTACCATTAATCCACTAACTGAGAATGTGGATGAAATAGTTAGCGATGCAACTAATGGACTAGGTGCAGATGTTGTAGTAGAAGCGTCAGGTAATAAAGACGCTTTGAAACAAACCTTCGATTTAGCAAAAAATAATGGTAAGATTTCTTTTACAGGAATTAATATTGGTCAAGAAATTACGGTTGAATTAGGGAAAGTTCAAATAAAAGGATTAAACATAAAAGGAACAGTTGGCTCTCCATATGTATGGAATCGAGTAATAGCTTTTTTAGAGAACAATTCAATAGACCTATCACCAATTGTTACACATGAATTTGGTCTTGAAGATGCAGAAAAAGCATTTAAACTAGCTAACACTTCAAAGGATTGCATTAAATTACATTTATTAGCGTAACTTTAAACTATATGCGTTTTTATATTTTGTGAGAGTAGGGAAGGAGATCTTCCCTACTCTTTTTAAATTTTCCCTACTAGTGTTTTTCAAAAAAGGTTATGTCAAAATTTTGGACATGCCTTTTTTATTTCAGCCAATACTATAAATTCTGAATATTTGTTTAATTAGTGAGCACCCTATTAATTATGTTAATGATTTAAGCACAATAAACTAAACATATAAGGTAGCTAAATTCCTAGTTTAGTACGTTTTTTATCAATTTATAGTTTGGCACAATTTTTGCAATAGTAGTTTATGAAATGGAAATTATCAAATCAATAGAGGTGAGAACATGAGGTATGGATTAATGGGTGTAGACTTTGAAGATCGAGTCAACTATGAGAGGTTAAGAAAAGAAAGGTTAGAGAAAGCAAGAGAACAAGTGAAAGCTCACGGCTTGGGTGCATTACTTTGTTATGATTTTGATAACATTCGGTATATTACAGGGACTCATATTGGGGAGTGGGCACGAAATAAAATGACACGTTATGCCATTCTTCCTGAAGACGGCAGTCCACAGCTCTATGATCCTGCTACTCCAGCAAAAAGGATTTCTAGTCCATGGATTGCCGATAGTGTCCATCCATCAGTGGGTTCAATGCGTGGGGCAGTACCAAGTGAGTATGGAAACGTAGAGAGAATCGCCAGTGAGATTAAGAAAGTTCTTTATGAGTTTGGAATTGAGAATAAGCCAGTTGGTGTAGACATAATGGATATTCCCTTAATTCGTGCTTTAGAAAACGAGGGGATCGATGTTGTTGATGGGCAACAAGCTATGCTTGATGCAAGAATGATTAAAACGCCAGATGAGATTGAACTCTTAAAAACGGCAGCTGCAATGGTCGATGCAACCTATGGAGAAATTGTTAGAGCAATTAAACCAGGCGTGAGAGAGAATGACCTAGTTTCCATTGCCAATAAAAACTTATATGCAATGGGATCAGAATTAGTAGAATGTGTTAACAGTGTTTCTGGATCAAGAGGCCAACCTCATCCTCATGTATTCTCTGATCGTATGATCCGTCCAGGAGACATGGTGTATTTAGACATTATGCACTCCTTTAATGGATACCGAACTTGTTATTATCGGACATTTGTCTGTGGCAATCCAACACAAGCACAACAAGAAGCATATGATAAGGCTTATAAATGGTTGCAGGCTTCTATTAATGCGGTAAAACCAGGAGCTACAACTGCTGATATCGCGAAATGTTGGCCTACTGCAGAAGAGATAGGATTGAAAGATGAGAAGGAAGCTTATCTCCTACAGTTTGGGCATGGAATTGGAATGAGTATTTGGGAGAAGCCAGTTATTTCACGACTATTTATGGATAAACCATTTGAATTAAAAGAAGGAATGGTTTTTGCGCTTGAGACGTATTGTCCATCGGCAGATGGAAAAGGTGGAGCACGGATTGAAGATGAAGTTGTTGTAACCAAAGATGGTTGTGAGGTTATTACAAAGTTCCCGTCGGATGTTCTCATCAGTTGTGGTCTACCTGGAAACTTAGCCTATTAAAACGAATATTGAAAGGGGTTTTCTTAGATGATTAGAAGAAAAGTGAATGTTTTTGAACTCAAAAAGGATAATGAATTAAAGGCAGATGAAGGTTGGGTAAAAATGGATGTGAAATGGGCGTGCTCTGAAGAAACAGGGGCTGAACATACCGTGTTTGGTCATACGATTTTTGGCCCAGGTGGAGGAGCTCATGAACTCCATACACATCCAAATGCAGAAGAGATTCTCTACGTAATTAAAGGACAGGGTATAGCCATCAGTGGCGATGAAGAATTTGAAATCGGGCCAGGAGATCTCGTCTTTGTACCAAAAGGGGATCGACATTTCTTTAAAAATACGCATCCAACGGAAGACCTTGAGACAGTTTGGGTTTATGGTGGTTCACCTTCATTAAAAAAGGCTGGTTACAATCCAATAAGTTAGGGGGATAAAACATGAGTAAAAAGGACAATCAAGATTTCTTAAGTAAAATTCAAAGTATCAATGTAAACCGGCGAAACTTTCTTAAGGCAATTACTGCTGCAGGTGGTGTAGCTGCCTTTGGTCCACTACTTGCAGCATGTAATAATGCAGCCGAGGAAATGGCTAGCAAAGGAGCTTCACCGAATGAACCTGGAACGGTTGGGATGGCTATTAAAAAAGATGAGCCAATGGTTGCGATGTTTAGTACATTAGATAATGATTATTACAAAATGTGGAATAGAGGAGCAGAACAAGCAGTTGCTGCGCTTGGAATGGCATATAGTCAATTCATTGATGATAATGATGCAACAACGCAGTTATCTACTTTTGAAACGTTATCAGCACAAAAAGAAAATAAGATGTTCTTCATTACAACACCAGGAGCTGGAAATATATTAACGCTAGCTCGTATGGCTAATGAAAATCAAAAATTCCTTACTCACACTTGGGATATGCCTGATTGGACGACACCATTTGATGCAGGTGACTATTATATTACCTACTTTACACCTAGTTCGATTGAATCCGGATATCAAATTGCAAAAGTATTATTTGAAGAAATGGGTGGGAAAGGAAAACTTGTTCAAGTGTCTGGATTCCCAGGAGGTACGGCTGATTGGCAACGTACTGTTGGATTGGAACGTGCCCTTAAGGAGTATCCAGATATCGAGTTAATTGCCTCGCAACCTGGAAATTGGAATCGCTTAGATTCTCGTAAAGTAATGGAAGATATTCTTACGGCTCACCCAGAACCTGATGGAGTTTTTGCTCAGAACGATGATACTGGAATTGGATGTATGCAGGCAATGGAGGAAAGAGGAATAACAGGGGTACCAATTATTGGACTTGATGGAAACGAAGAAACGATGGGACTAATTAAAGAGGGAAGGTTTACAGCTACGGTTACAAGTCATCCTTTTTGGCAAGCAGGATATAGTGCAGTTAGAGTTTTTGATGCATTTCACGGTTGGCAACCAACGGTGCCTGAGAGAATGATGTTTACAGGTAGTGCAATTATCGATAAAAATAATGTGGACGATTATTATAATAAGTTTTATGCGAATGAAAAACTTCCTCTTGATTGGGAACTAATGTCAAGGGTGTTACATCCAGATGATTGGGACCCTCAAAACGAGTTATGGCCTATTGAGCTAGAGGAAATGTGGGGGACGAGGGAAAAACCAGCTGGGTACAATGAAAATGAAGCTTATAGAAAATCACTAGATAGCGGTGAATTTGAAGAAATTACTAACTTGTATGCGTCTCACTATAAGAAAAAGATACTATAATGGAGGGTTTGGAAAATGAGTGAACTTAAAGATAAAGTAGCCATTGTAACAGGTGCAGCAGGAGGTTTAGGGCTTAACATTTGTCGGACATTAGCAAAGGAAGGAATTCAAGTAGTCCTAGCTGATAAATCCCCAAAGCTTCAAGAGTCTTTTGAAACATTTAAAATGGAATTTCCAGAGAACCAAGGTTTTTGCCTTATAACAGATGTGTCCAAAGAAGATGAAGTTAAGAACTTAGTAGAGCAAACAGTTTCAAAGTTTGGACGATTAGACATCATGGCCAATAATGCTGGTGTTGTTCAAGATATGCTTGAAGTTGCTGAGACACCAACTGATGTACTAGATAAAATTTTAAATGTTAATTTACGTGGAGTTTTTCTAGGGTCTAAATATGCTGCAAGACAAATGAAACAACAAAAATTCGGTACGATTGTAAATACAGGTTCATTCTATGGTAAAACAGGGCATAAATACTTTGCTTGTTATTGTGCATCAAAGGCAGCAGTCATTAACTTTACACAGGCCTTATCTTTAGAACTAGCTGACTATGGAGTCACTGCTAACTCAGTTTCGCCTGGTAATATGGCAACCGAAATGCATTGGAAAGCACTAAAAGATGAAGCTGTGATAAGAGGAATTACGTTTGAAGAAATGAAAGAAATGGTCATAGATTCCATTCCATTAAAAAGACATGGTACTGGAGAAGATATCGCTGGAGCTATTCTTTACCTAGCATCTAAAAACGGTTCGTACGTTACTGGTCAAGCTTTAAATGTAAATGGTGGTGTAGAATTCCATTAAGACTAGAGGAGGGGAAAAATGAAAGCGGTTGTAATAACAGGTCCGAATAACCTTAGATTAGAAGAAGTTCCTGCCCCTATTATTTCCTCTAAGGAAGTACTGATCAAAATGAAAGTTTGTGGAATCTGCCATTCAGATTATGAATTAATTGAAGGGCAATATATTATCCCATTTAGCTATCCGATAACTCCTGGCCATGAATGGTCTGGTGAAGTTGTGAAAGTTGGAAGTGATGTATCTGGATTCAAAGTTGGTGATAGAGTAGTAGGAGAGTGTGTCATTGGTTGTGGAAAATGTTCAATTTGTAAATCAGGTAACTTTTCCTATTGTCCAAATTCAGATCATTTTGGATTCACTCTAAACGGAGCCGACGCAGAATACCTTGTTGCCCAACCTGAATGGCTTCATAAATTACCTGAAAAATTGGACTATAGAACAGGTGCATTAATCGAACCATTTTGTGTAGGTTATTATTCCTTACATGTTCATGGTGGTGTAGACGCTGGAGATTGGACGGTCGTCTTAGGTGGTGGCCCAATTGGTTTATGTACACTTGCTGCTGCTGTTGGAATGGGTTCAAAAACGATTCTAGTTGAACCTATCCCGTTCAGAAGGGAAATTGGTAAAAAACTAGGTGCTGATATAACTATTGACCCTATAAATGAAAATGTCGGTCAAAAAATTAGAGAAGTGACAAATGGACTAGGTGCCGATGTAGTTGTCGAAGCATCAGGTAATAAAGAAGCATTAAAATCATCTTTTGATTTAGCGAAAAATAATGGCAATATCTCTTTTACTGGTATTAATATAGGTCAGGAAGTAACAGTTGAGCTCGGAAAAATCCAAATTAAAGGCCTTAATGTAAAGGGAGTAGTCGGTTCTCCTTATGTATGGAGTCGAGCAATGGCCTTTTTAGAGAACAATTCGATAGACTTGTCTCCAATTGTTACGCATGAATTTCCTTTAGAGAAAGCCATAGAAGCGTTTAAAATGGCCAACACCTCAAAAAATTGTATTAAATTACACCTGATTAATGAGTAACTGGATGGAGGTTAGTTTATTCTAACCTCCTTTTTAAAAAGGGGGAGAGTGAATGTCCGAAATATTGTTTGAAGCAAAACACTTAACAAAACACTTTCGTGGTGTAAAGGCACTTACTGATGCTAGTATCCAGGTGAAAATAGGGGAAGTTGTTGGTTTAGTAGGAGAAAATGGCGCCGGTAAATCTACGTTATTTAATATTATGTGTGGCCTATTCGAGCCTGACAGTGGTGAAATGTTTCTTAAAGGGGAAAAATATGAGCCGAAAAATTACCATGATGCGACTCGAAAGGGGGTTGCAAGGGTCTTCCAAGAGCTTGCTCTGGTACCAAATTTAACAGTTTATGAGAATATTTTTTTATCACATGAAAACCTTTTTAAGAAAGCTGGAATTTACCTTGATAAAAACAAAATGATAAATAAAGCAAAGGAAATACTTGCAAAATTAAATTTGGATGTAGACCCTGCTAAACCCGTAGAGTCTTATCCATTTTCAACAAAACAGGCTATTGAAATAGCGAAGGCATGCTCGATTTCATCAGAATTATTCGATATTGAAATCCCACTCATTTTATTAGATGAACCTACCTCATCCCTAACTCAAGAAGAAATTGTAGAATTCTATAAAATTATTGAGAAATTAAAACCTTCAGCATCTTTTCTCTTTGTCTCTCATCGCTTATCAGAAATTTTAAATATTAGTGATAGTATTTACGTTATGAAGGATGGGGAAATTGTCGAAAAAGTTTGCCCGAAAGAGGTAAACGAAAAGGTTCTCCATGAACTAATGGTAGGGAGAATTCGGGATGAAGATTATTATAAGGAAGACAGACAGTTGTCCACATTTGGTACCCCAGTGTTAACTGTTAAAGATCTTTCATTAAAAAATAGCTTTGAAAACATTAACCTTGAAATTCGGGAAGGAGAGATTCTTGGCATTGGTGGTGTTATTGGCTCTGGTAAAGCAGATCTAGGAAAGGCGCTAGCTGGTGCATTGAAGGTGGATGGAGGAACGATTTCTTTTTCAGGTAATACCATGACGAACAAAGGATTAGAAGAGTTTATTAAACTTGGAGTTGGTTATATACCTGAGGAACGGAACATTGAAGGGATTATTGAAGGATTTTCAATTAACTGGAATATATCTTTGTCTAGCTTAGGCGATCTAATCGGCAATAAATTCGGTTTGCTTAATTTAAAGAAAGAAAGAGAAACTTCGAAAAAGTTTTTGAAGAAGTTATCAATAAAAGCCCCGAATGAGACTGTTGATTGTGGTGATTTGAGCGGTGGTAACCAACAGAAAGTAGTGTTATCTAAGTGGTTAATGAGGGATTTAAAACTGCTCATCCTTGATAATCCAACTCGGGGGATAGACCCTGGTGCTAAAGAAGAGATCTACTCATTATTTCGCGAATTAACAAAAGAAGGTTTGTCCATTATTATCATTTCGGATGAACTTTTGGAACTAATTGGAATTTCTAACCGGATTTTAGTGATGAAGGATCGGTTAATCACTTCTGAAGTCGATGCTTCAGTTGAAAATAAACCTTCCGAAAAACAATTGATCAGTTATATGGTTTAACTCAGTCTTATTTATGAAAAGGAGGAGATGTTCGATGAGTATGGAGCCAAAGAAAGTTTCTAATGAGGAAGAACAACAACCTGAACCCAAAAAAAGGATTAAGTTTTTATCAGATAAATATAAAAATGTAAGTACTAAAGAAATTTTTATGGCTTTTTTACCAGTCATATCATTAATTATTTTGATTACTTTCTTTTCAATCGCTAGTGATAGCTTTTTAACAGTAGGCAATTTTCTTAATATATTACGTCAATCTGCAGTACTGTTAATTGTTGCGTGTGGAATCACCTTCATCTTGTTAATGGGAAGTATAGATTTATCCTTTGGGTCTATAGTTACATTAGCTGGTGTGGTTGGCACAATGGTTGTCGTTTCTACCGGATCGTCAGTTATTACAAGCCTTTTTATTGGTGCTATCATTGGGATCGTTTGTGGCTTGCTTAATGGTTTAATATTTGCCATCGGTAAAGTTCCATCCTTTCTAGTAACGCTAGGTACGATGTTTGCGTTAGATGGAATTGCGCTAATGTTGCTTGGAGGAAGCCCTATTCCTATTAATAATATGGAGTTTTTAGGTCTAACTAGAGGGACGTTGTTATTTGGTATACCAAATATCGTTCTAATTTCATTATTAATCTATCTCCTTACAATATTTATTGCTTTTAAAACGAAGTTTGGGAGATATATGTATGCGATTGGTGGTGGTGAAATTGTCGCAAAAATGTCGGGAGTAAATATTATTAAGTATAAAATATATGGGTTTATTATTTCCGGTTTCTTAGCAGGTATAGCCGGGGTATTACTTGCCTCAAGGGTTGGTGCAGCGGCTCCTCGTATGGGTGAAGGATTACTGTTAGACGGGATCGCTGCTGTAGTGATTGGTGGTACAGCTTTAACAGGTGGGGTTGGTGGACCACATAAAGCACTAATCGGTGTTTTAGTCATGGCTGTATTAGGGAATGGTATGAACATTCTTTCGGTTGATCCTTACTTACAAATAGTTATAACAGGTATTGTAGTCATTGTTGCAGTTGCGGTTGGTCTAGATCGTAAGAAAATAAAAATGGTAAAGTAGAAAAAATAGGAGGAAGAGTATGATTAAAAAAAGTAGTAAGGAGCAACTATTTATTAATGGTGAATGGTTATCGACTGAAAGCTATTCACCATTACACTCCCCTTATGATGGAGAAAAAATAGCTGATATTGCACAAGCAGGAGAACATGAAATAGAATTAGCTATTATAGCAGCGGAACAAGCCAAAGAGGTTATGTCCTCAATGCCATCTTATCAGAAGGCTGAAATATTAGAAGAGCTCTCACGATTATTTCAATCTCATTTTGAAGAGGCAGCTTTAATAATAGCCAAGGAAGCTTCTAAGCCACTTAAATACGCGAGAATTGAGGTACAACGAACGATTGAAACGTATAAATTTGCAGCAGAGGAAGCGAAAAGAATTCATGGTGAAATGATTTCCATGGATGCAGTAGCAGGAGGGGAAAACCGGATTGCCTATACGCTTCGAGAACCAATCGGGGTGATTGCTGCAATTACGCCTTTTAATTTTCCTATGAATTTAGTAGCGCATAAAATTGGCCCTGCCATTGCATCTGGCAATACAATTATCTTAAAGCCAGCTTCTCAAACCCCATTATCAGCTCTTTTTTTAGCTCAAATGGCTGAGAAAGCTGGTTTGCCGAAGGGAGTTTTAAATGTTGTTACTGGAAAAGGTAGTGTGATTGGTGAGCGTCTAGTGAGAGATCCAAGAATTAAAATGTTAACGTTTACCGGAAGTCCCGAAGTTGGTTTAGAATTACGCAGCATAGCGGGATTGAAAAAGGTAACGCTTGAACTCGGTTCTAATTCTAGTTTAATAGTTGATAAAGATGTAGAAATCGATTCAATTGTAGAAAAGTGTGTGACAGGAGCATTTTCAAATCAAGGTCAAATATGTATATCACTTCAAAGAATCTATGTTCATGAGTATATTTATAAGGAATTTGTTACGAGTTTTGTAAATAAAACAAAACAATTAAAAAAGGGTGATCCCACTGATCCATCTACGGATATCGCAGCTCTAATATCAAAGGGAGATGTAATGCGAGTAAAAGAATGGATTCAAGAGGCTGTTGACAACGGTGCAACCATAGCATGTGGAGGAGATACAGTAGGAAATATCCTACAGCCAGCTGTCGTTTTAAATGTGCACAAGGAAGATAAAATAAGTAGTCAAGAGATATTTGCCCCAGTTGTCGTAATAGAGAAAGTCTCTTCGATTCAAGAAGCAATTTCATTAAGTAATGAATCAAGGTATGGTCTCCAATCAGGTATCTATACAAATAATCTGAGAACAGCAATTGAGGCGTCAAAAAAGTTAGAAGTTGGTGGAGTAATTATTAATGATATACCGACTTTTAGAGTCGATCATATGCCTTATGGAGGGATAAAAGATAGTGGAATTGGACGGGAAGGGATTAAATATGCGGTAGAAGAAATGACAGAAATGAAGCTTGTCGTTTTCAATGAAACATAAAAAATATGCTATAAACGGCCTTAGCCCCAATTTCAAAGGGGTGAGGCCGTTTAGTCGTTTTGGTAGTCCAACATTTAAATATGATGAAGATGAATTCCTTTTAATTGAGAGCTTATCAATAATTTTACGTTTCTTCAGTTAGCAGTTTTTACATTCTAGACACAATAAGTAGTTAGTGTTTAAAAATACTAGAAATAAAAGGCATAAAAAGCACTCATTAGAGTAATCGCTGTTGATAAAAAAATACACAATTCAGCTACAATGCTGATGATTTAACCATAAATTTTTTCAAAAATTCTTATTATACAAGGAGTTTTCACTGGCATGTTTTTTGCATGACATATTTGTATAAAAGTATAGAAGGAGTGATAGATACATTTTAGCTGGCGTAGGGAAAGATAGAATCTTATATTTTCTAATAGAGGAGGAATTTTTATGCTTCATTCACAAAAAGTAGTAGAAATAAAACGGAATAAAGATAAGCTCTTAGGTTTATTGTCACAGATGATATTGATTCGTGATTTTGAAGATAAAGTAGAAGAGCTTTTCATGCAGGGGAAAATCCATGGAACGATGCACTTATGTACAGGGCAAGAAGCTACTGCAGTAGGAGCTTGTGCTGCTTTAACAACAGAAGACAAAATTACAAGTACACATCGTGGTCACGGTCACTGCATTGCTAAGGGTAGTGATGTAAATAAAATGATGGCAGAACTACTTGGTAAGTCTACTGGTTATTGCAAAGGCAAAGGTGGATCAATGCACATTGCAGATTTAGAAGTTGGTAATCTTGGGGCTAATGGAATTGTAGCTGGTGGACACCCCTTAGCTTGTGGGGCGGCACTTACTTCTAAAATGAAAAATTTAGATTATGTTGTCGTTTGTTTTTTTGGAGATGGCGCTTCTAATGAAGGTAGTTTTCATGAGGCATTAAATTTAGCTTCTATTTGGAACTTACCGGTTGTATTTTTCTGTGAGAATAATCAATACGGAATGAGTGGATCTATCAAAGAAATGGTAAATGTAGAAAATATTGCAGACCGCGCAAGTGCTTACGGTATTCCCGGAAAGATTGTAGATGGAAGTAATCTTATCCATATCCTTGAAACAACAGAGGAGGCTGTTCAACGAGCACGACAAGGGTTGGGTCCTACGTTAATCGAAGCAAAAACCTATCGCTGGAAAGGTCATTCCAAAAGTGATGCAAGAAAGTATCGTACGCGTGAAGAGGAAAATGAATGGAAAACGAATAGGGATCCAATAAAATTATTTCAAGAAAGTTTGCTGGAAGATGGCCTTGTAACTCAAAGGGAAATTGAAGAGATCAAAAAGGAAGTGAAGAGGACTATAGAAGAAGCTGTGCAATTTGCAGAAAATAGTCCAGTTCCTGATTTAGGGACGCTTGAAGAAGATGTGTATGCCGACTAATAGACAGTAGAATGGAGGAATGGATGATGAGAGAAATTACTTATTTAGAAGCTGTTAATGAAGCAATCAGTCAAGAAATGCGAGGAAATGAAGATGTTTTTATTTTGGGTGAAGATATCGGTATATATGGTGGGGCTTTCGGGGTTACAAAAGGATTAATAGAAGAGTTTGGTCCAGAACGGGTTCGGAATACACCAATTTCCGAAGCTGCAATAAGTGGCTGTGCAGTCGGAGCCGCATTAACAGGAATGCGACCGATATTAGAGTTGCAGTTTTCTGACTTCATAACAATTGCTACGGATCAAATTGTAAATCAAGCAGCAAAATTAAGATACATGTACGGAGGAAAAGGGCAAGTTCCTGTTGTCATTCGGACACCTGCTGGTTCAGGGGCGGGATTTGCCGCACAACATTCTCAAAGTTTGGAAGCTTGGATGGCTCATATTCCCGGTCTAAAGGTTGTTCAACCGTCTACTCCATATGATGTAAAGGGGCTAATAAGAGCCGCAATTGCCGACAATAACCCAGTGTTAATATATGAACATAAATTATTATATGGTGTTAAGGGAGATGTGCCAGAAGAAATGTACTCAATCCCCCTAGGGAAGGCTGAAGTGAAAAAGACAGGAGATGATGTAACAATTATCGCAACATCTATTATGGTGCATCGAGCACTTAAGGCTGCAGAAGAGCTGGAGAAGGAAGGAATTAGCGTTGAAATCATTGACCCTCGGACTTTAGTACCTTTTGATAAAGAAACCGTTATTGATTCCGTGAAAAAAACTGGTCGAGTCATTGTTGTACATGAAGCTGTTCAAAGAGGTGGTTTTGGTTCAGAGATAGCCAGCATTATTCAAGAAAGTGAAGCGTTTGATTATTTAGATGCTCCTATAGTTCGTCTTGGAGGATTACCTGTACCAATTCCTTATAATCCTGAATTAGAGAAGCACGCAGTTCCTCAAATAAAGGACATTATTAATGCAGCGAAGTCAATTGTGACTTGTAACGTGTAAGGGGGGGGAGAAATGGCTGAAAAAATAGTAATGCCTAAACTAGGTGCAACTATGGAAAAAGGGACAATCCTAGAGTGGTTCAAAGAAGAGGGAGAGCTAGTTGAGAAAGGAGAACCTCTTTTAGAAATTTTAACAGATAAAATTGAATTGGAAATAGAAGCAAATGCGAGTGGTGTTTTGTTGAAAAAAAAGTTCGAAGTCGATATGGTGGTTCCGGTAAATGAAGTCATCGGATTTATTGGTGATAAAGGCGAAATTATACCAGATAATGAGATTAAGGTGAAAAGTGAAAAAAACCACGAGAAACTTGATCAAACAGGCCCTGTTAATCCTAAACAATCATCAACGGTTACCTTCGATAAAATTAGAGCGACACCAGCTGCAAAAAAAATGGCAAAGGAACGAGGAATTGATTTATCCACTTTAAACGGTTCAGGTCCAAAAGGGCGCATTCATGTAATAGACGTAGAAGGCGTTTCTAATTCGGAGGAGGTCTTAGCAACCCCATTAGCACGGAAAGTGGCAAAATCAGAGTTGATTGATTTAGCGGAAGTAAAAGGCACCGGTGTTCGCCACAAAATCATGAAAAAGGATGTTGATGAACATTCTTATGAGTCACAAAAGAAGTCGCAGAAACTTGAAGGAATTAGAAAAGTAGTTGCTGAAAAGATGACAGAAAGTGCTAGTACGATCCCTCATGTGACGATAATAAGTGAAGCAGATATGACAAGGGCAATAGACTTACGTAAGCAATTACTCCCACAGGTAGAAAAGCAAACAGGTTACCGTTTATCGGTTACTGAAATATTAATGAAGATTACTGCTCACACACTAAAAAAGTTTCCAATGTTACATTCATCGATTCAAGATAATCTGATTGTCTTAAATCAAGAAATAAATATTGGAATTGCGGTGGCTCTAGATAATGGTCTGGTTGTTCCTGTTGTTAAAAACGTTGACCAAAAAAATTTAACTGAGTTAACCACTAGTTGCAAACATCTTATTAAGAATGCTAGAGAACAAAGGCTGTCTCCTGATGAGATGAAGGAAGGTACTTTTACTATAAGTAATTTAGGAATGTATGAGATTGATAGTTTTACTCCAATCATTAATAAACCTGAAGTGGCTATTTTAGGAGTAGGTAGAATTTTGGAAAAGCCAGTTGGAGTGAATGGTTCAATTGAATTGCGTCCAATGATAACACTGAGTTTATCATTCGATCATCGCATCATAGATGGCGCCCCAGCTGCTGAGTTTTTAACTGAATTAAAACGAACATTGGAGAATCCAATAAAACTATTAATTTGAGGGGGGCCGTTTAATTGATATGAAGATGAAGACATACGATATCGTCATTTTGGGTGGAGGACCTGGAGGTTATGTTGCAGCATTACGTGCAGCTAATTTCGGGAAATCCGTTGCTTTAATTGAGGCAAAGGAATTAGGTGGAACTTGTTTAAACACTGGTTGCATTCCTTCAAAAACTTTATTGAGGAATGCTGAAGTGATTGAATTGATGCACAAAGCTCAAGAGTGGGGAATTCATACAGGTGATATTCAAATATCATTTGAAAAGATGATGAGTCGCAAAAGAAAGGTCATTAATACATTAAGATTAGGTATTTCTTCGCTTTTGAAACGTAATAAGATTGATTTCTACAATGGAACAGGTACAATTGCATCTTCTAACATTGTAAAAATAAATAAGGAAAATGACATCAATACAGAAATTAAGGGTGAAAAAATTATTTTAGCAACAGGTTCAGTCCCTTCCTTGCCGAAAATTAAAGGGGTAGAGCATGCCTATACCAGTGATACGATCTTTGCTATAGAAGAAATTCCTTCTTCAATAACAATTATTGGAGGAGGAGTGATCGGAGTCGAATTTGCCTGTATATTTGCAAGTCTAGAAGTTGAGGTAACGATTATCGAGATGGCAGATCGCATAGCTTCGACAGAGGATAAACTTGCTTCAAAAACGTTAGAGGACTACCTGGAAAAAAAGGGAGTAAAAATCATTACAAATGCTCAAGTCAAGGAAATAACTTCTGAAAAGAAGAAAACGATTTACTACTATAATGATAAAGGTGCAGATCAACAAATACAAAGTGAAACAGTTCTTGTCTCAGTTGGTAGAAGACCCAACATAACAGGACTCTCGGAATTAGAATTAGAGTTTGATGGAACTAATGTTAAGGTTAATAAATTTTTAGAGACAAACATTCCTTCTATTTACGCAATTGGGGACCTAATTGGTGGTTGGCAATTGGCCCATGTTGCTAGTTATGAAGGTTTAATAGCTGTTGAAAATGCATGTTCTTCTACTCAAAGAGAAGTTGATTATCATGTTGTCCCGAGATGCATCTATACGATGCCTGAAATTGCCAGTATAGGGATGACAGAGCAAGAAGCAATTGAAAAGGGTTATGAAGTGAAAAGTGAAATCTATCATAGTGTTGGAAACGGGAAAGCGATAGCAATGGATGAACGAGTTGGGTTTATAAAACTAATTGCAGATAAAAAGTATGGTGAAATTCTTGGTGTTGTTATGGTTGGTCCCCATGTTACTGAGATGATTTCAGAGGCTGCTGCCTTTATGAAGTTAGAAGGAACTGTTGAAGAGTTAGGAGAGATGATTCACCCTCATCCAAGTTTATCTGAAGGATTATATGAAGTTGCTAACTCATGGTTGGGCAGAGGAATTCACCAATAAAGAGGAGGAAATGTACATGTCTCAACAATTTGTGAAAATAACAACTTTTGGTAATTTTAGTAAAGTTGAAGTAGTAGAAAGTTCGGAGGAGCTTCAAAAAGAAGAGCAAGTCATTCATCTAACACCAAACGCAGCCAAAATGTTATCAAATGATTTAGAAAAGGCTTTAATTGGGTGTTTTGGTGAAGCTTGTTCATGCTGTAAGTAAATTTTAATAGGAGGAACTATAGTGGATACAGCACTTTTTACATCTTTTCAGTTGAAAGATATTACGTTGAAAAATCGTATAGTCATGTCTCCAATGTGCCAATTCGCATGTCATAAGAAGGATGGGAAAATTCAAAACTGGCATCTCACTCATTATACGAGTCGAGCCGTTGGGCAAGTAGGGTTAATTATTGTAGAATCCACTGCCGTGACACCACAAGGAAGGATTTCCGATGAAGATTTAGGAATTTGGGATGATGAACATATCGAAGGTCTACAAATGCTTACTAATTTAGTACATGAAAATGATACACACATTGGAATACAACTGGCTCATGCAGGTCGGAAAGCAACTGTAGAGGGAGAAATTGTTGCTCCATCAGCAGTCCCATTTGAAAATATGAAAACGCCTAAAGAAATGGATAAGCAGGAGATTAAAGAAGCTATCGAAGCATTTAAAGACGGTGCAGTTCGAGCAAAAAAAGCTGGATTTGACCTCATTGAGATTCATGCAGCACACGGCTATCTTATAAATGAATTTCTTTCTCCTCTATCAAATTTTCGAAAAGATGAGTATGGTGGTACAAGTAGAAACCGCTATCGCTTCTTAGAGGAAATCATTCAAGCAGTTAAGGAAGTTTGGGAAGGTCCTTTGTTTGTTAGAATTTCCGCTACAGACTACCACCCTGAAGGGAATAAAGTCGAAGATTATGTAGAATATGTGAAATTAATGAAAAAACAAGGTGTTGACCTTGTAGATTGTTCATCTGGAGCAGTTTTAAATATTAGACCAGAAGTTTTTCCTAGTTATCAAGTGCAGTTCGCTGAAAAAATTCGCAAAGAAGCCGGACTGATGACTGGTGCAGTAGGTTTAATAACTAATGGGTTACAAGCGGAAGAAATATTAAAAAATGGAAGGGCTGACTTGGTGTTCATAGGTCGAGAGCTATTACGTAACCCTTATTGGCCAAGAACTGCTGCCGATGAACTTCGAGTTAATATAGATTCCCCAGAACAATACGAAAGGGCTTGGTCCTGGAAAATACGATTTAAGCATTTGGACTAAATGTTGAAAACCATCCCAAGTTGGGGTGGTTTTTTATCGAATTAATAAAAAGTTGAAAATCTACTTGAAAAAGAGTCAGAAAATACTTACAATTAGAATAATCGATAATCGATTAAAGGGAAGTTGAGGCGATTTCATTGTTAGCTAAAAAAACAATGTTAAAGGAAGAAGTTAAAAAGTACATATCTGAATTAATTATGAAAGGAGATGTGCAAGCAGGTCAACGTTTAGTAGAAACCAAATTAGCTAAGGATCTTGGCGTAAGTCAATCACCAGTTAGAGAAGCTCTTATAGATTTAGAGCAAATAGGTGTACTTGAAATTGAACCATATAAAGGTACATTTGTGAAAAAGTTTACGACACAGGATCTAAAAGACATTTATAGTGTCCGTGCCGAGCTAGAAGGTTTAGCAATTCGTACAGCAATTAATTTTGTTACAGAGGAAGATATCAAACAATTAGAAGATATTTATGATGAGATGGATGTGGCTTCTTTATCAGATGATTTATTAGTACAGATAAATCTAGATAATGAGTTTCATAAAGTCATAGTTAAGTTGTCACAAAACAAAATCTTATTAAGAACATGGGAAAAAATCTGTGTTCCATATTGGACATATTTTGGCACATTATTATATAGAAAAGAAAAAAGGAATTTAGTTCCGAGACATTTACCAATAATTTATGCTCTTAAAGAAAAGGATGTTGTTCAAGCTGAAAAACTAATACGTGACCACTTTTTAGAACTAAAAGAGCTCTTGTAAAAAGTAAGGGGGATGTTGAATGGAAAAATTTCATGAAATTCTTTCCGATTGGGAGAAATTCACTAGTAAACAATCAACCCAGTTAAGTCATATTAGAGACTTTGTTTCCAGGTCATGGAAAAGGTGTCGTGATGCGAAAATCGACCCATATGAGAAGTTATTTCCACTAGAGAATGAGTATGTAAAAAGCAATAAACAAAACCAGCCTCTTATCCACGCTGTAGAAAAACAGATCATTGAAATTAAACAGTTTATTGACCAATCGGAATTTATTTGTGTGTTGGCCGATAAAAATGGTCTTGTATTGGAAATAACAGGAGCGAAAGAGACCTTAAAAAAAGCGGAAACACGTGGGTTTGTTCGTGGTGCTAATCGTTCTGAAAGAATTGCCGGAACGAATGCAATTGGACTTGCATTAGTAGAAGATAAACCAGTTCAAATTTTTGGTCCTGAACATTATAAAGTTTTATTTCATGAATGGACGTGTTCAGCAGCACCGATCCATGATCACGAAGGCAAGATAATTGGGGTTCTAAATCTCTCCGGTCACTTTTCACTTGCGCATCAACATACACTTGGATTTGTTAACACTTTAGTGCGCTCTATTGAGAAAGCGCTTACTTATGAAAGTGTTGAAAAAAATAAAGAAATCAGGAATCAAAAAGAAAAGATAGGTTACACATTTGAAGATATTCTATATAAGAGTTCGAAAATGGGAGAAATTTTAAATTTAGCAAAATGGGTATCAAAAACTGACTCCAGAGTATTAATAGAAGGAGAAAGTGGGACGGGAAAAGAGTTATTTGCACAAGCCATTCATAATTTTAGTAATAGGAAAAATCAACCATTTATTGCGATCAACTGTGGGGCTTTACCTAAAGAGTTAATAGAAAGTGAATTATTTGGTTATGAGGATGGGGCTTTTACTGGAGCGAAAAAAGGTGGGAAAGTTGGTAAATTTGAATTAGCAAAGGGAGGGACCCTTTTTCTTGATGAGGTTAATAGTATGCCGATGGAAATGCAAGTTAAGCTTCTTAGAGTGTTACAGGAGAATGAGGTAACAAGAATTGGTGGAAATAATTCAATTCAACTAGATGTACGTGTAATAACAGCAGCAAATGAACCTTTAAATAAATTAGTAGAAGAGGGCGAATTTAGAAGAGATTTATTTTACCGTTTAAGTGTGGTGCTTTTGAAAATCCCACCTTTGTGTGAAAGGCCAGAAGACATTCCTTTAATGTTTTCAAAACTCCTACAAAAGATTGAAAATAAAATAGGACTGAAAACAGACGGTTTCGATGAAGACCTAATTTCTGCATTACAATTATACAAATGGCCAGGTAATATTAGGGAGTTAGAAAATTATATAGAGAGAGCCGTTATAATGTCACAGGGTGGCAAACTGAAAATACATCATTTTCCAGAGCATATATTACAAGATATTATTTTAGAAGGGACGACTGATTTGAAAATCCTTGATAAAATTGAAATGCAGTCCATTATAAAAACGTTAAAGTTATTCAATGGTAACATCTCGAAAACATCAAAGGCACTAGGAATAACTAGAAATACGTTGTATAACAAGATGAAACAATATAAATTAAATGAAAATAAAGGTGTTGAGTATTCAAATTAGCTTCTTCGTAAAAATTTATAATGCGAATAATATTAAGCTATAATTTTACGTATTATAATAAAAATTTTCTTTGTTTTAGCACTTTTATTCTGCAATAAACAGCAATTATATCCTTTAGTAACAAGGGGTGCCTAGCTTGTAAACAAGCTAGGCATCCCTTGTTTTTTCTTGATTATATAATACTATAATCAAGAAAAATAAAAGAAGTAAATGTATAAAAAGTAATTATTTTATTAAAAGTGTATAGAAAATAAGCAGTTAACTAAAATTGAACAAATCTTAGATAGCCTTAAAAGAGCGACTTATATATAAAAAGAGATTGGCATAAATTTTGCATTTCAATTTACTAGAGGGAGTGGTAAAAGGGGGGGGAGATTGTGAGGGGAAAAGTGGCGTTAGTAATTGGAGGTGGTTATGGAATTGGTAGGCAAGTTGCTTTGCTACTTGCTCAAAAAGGAATGGAAATTATAATAGCAGAAAAAAGTCAAATTCATGGAGAAAAAATAGACGAGGTGATTAGGAGCGTTCATAAAGCTACCCTCTTTCAGTTCACCACACCTAACGAAGGTCCTAATAAAAAAATGTTGGTAAAAAATAATGAGAAATTAAAGCAAATTGATATTGTCTATTATCAAGGTATTTTATACAAGTTAAGTTCTGTTATGAATTTTAATGAGTTTCATAAATACGAATGAATGAAAGCGTTTTCAACACTTCTGAAACTAAAACGAGGTGAAAGGGTTGAACTTAAATAATCGTGTTGCGATAGTTACTGGTGCAGGAAAAGGGATAGGGAAAGCAGTTGCTTTATTGTTAGGTAATTACGGTGCCACAGTGGTTATAGCCGATATTAATAAAGAAAACTTAACTAAAACGGGGAAAGAACTGGATTCGTTACAAATTAAAAATATGACAATTGAATTAGATGTAAGTAAAAAGGGTTCTGTAGAAGAAGGAGTAAAATTAGTACTAAATAGATTTAATAAGATTGATATTTTAGTCAATTGTGCAGGGGTCATTTCATCAAGTTTACTAGTTGATCTAGAAGAGAACAATTGGGATAAGATTATGGATGTAAATGCTAAGGGAGTTTTTTTATGTATTCAAGCAGTTGCAAAAAGTATGATAAAACGTAATCAAGGGAAGATCGTTAGTATATCGTCGATTGCTTCAAAAACTGGGGAAGTTGGGAATGGAGTTTATTGTGTTTCAAAAGCAGCTGTTAACATGTTAACACAGGTTTACGCATTGGAACTAGCCCCTTATAACATAAATGTGAATGCTGTTTGTCCGGGATATACAGATACTGATATTATGCAAGATGTGTTTACAAAGCGTGGACCTCTAGAAGGGATGACAGCTGAACAATATCAAGAAACACTACTAGCAAATGTCCCTCTAAGGAGAATGGCGAAAACTGAGGAAATAGGGGAGTTAATAGCGTTCTTAGTGAGTGAAAAATCTAACTATATTACAGGTGCGACCATGACGATTTCTGGGGGGAAAGAGCTACATTAAAAATGATGAAAGGAGAATCCCCATGTATACAACTAATTTAGACGGTAAGGTTGCAATTGTTACAGGTGCTGGGAATGGAATGGGACGACAAATAGCTCTAACATTAGCCAATGCAGGTGCTTCATTAGTAGTCTCTGATATTAATATAAAAAGCGCAGAAGAAGTAAGAGATGAAATACAACATATGAATAAGAACGTGATTGCTGTAAAAAGTAATGTTTCAAATGAGAATGATGCTAATCATTTAATAGACTCAGCGATTAAGGAATATGGAAAGATAGATATTTTAGTAAATAATGCAGGTGTGAGTCGTGCCGTACCTTTTCATGAAATAACATTAGAAGAGTGGGATCGCGTGTTTAATGTGAACGTAAAAGGAGTTTTCTTATGCTCTAGGGCTGCAGTCCCACACATGGTTAAGCAAAATAGCGGAAAGATAGTTAATATTTCTTCAATGGTTGGAAAGGAAGCAATTCCATTATTTGTGCACTATTCTTCTAGTAAATTTGCAGTTCTCGGCATAACACAGGGCCTAGCTAAGGAATTAGCAGAATATAATATAAACGTAAATGCTGTTTGTCCAGGTGTGGTTCGTACGCCTTTATGGGAACCTCTCCTTAAACAAATTTCAAGAGAAAAATCAATATCAGAAGAACAAGCTTTTAGAGAATTTACTGAAGGAATTCCGTTACAGAGACCACAAGATCCTGAGGATATTGCAAATATGGTTCTATATTTGTCGTCAGACCTTGCAAAGAATATGACGGGACAAGGAATTAATGTTACCGGTGGGATGCAGCTACACTAAATAAAATGAAGATAAAGGAGTAATGTTTATGATTTCCAATATTGGAGTTCCAGGGTTGATCTTAATTTTGATTATAGCTTTAGTGATCTTTGGACCAAAGAAGCTTCCTGAAATTGGTAAGGCGTTTGGCGATACATTAAGAGAGTTTAAGAAGTCGACGAAAGAATTAACTGAAGACATTGATGAAGATATTATTGATTCTAACAAAAATGAAGAAAAAGCTAAGGTAGAACATATAAATTAGTAGTTTAAAACTGTGAATAAAAGTTATTAGTACTTTTATTCACAGTTTATAAAATTCTTATAGGGGAGAGATTCATGGACAAAGAGATGCCAATTTTAGGTCATTTAGAAGAACTGCGAAAGCATTTAATTTTTATTTTTGTGACTTTTATAATAACCATAATAATTGGCTTTATTATGGCTCCATCCATTGTAAATCATTTGAAAAACGACCCAGCTGCAAACTTTTTTGATTGGCATGTTTTTCATTTATCAGATGCGTTACTAGTGTATGTAAAAGTAGCATTTTTAATTAGTATTATAATTTGTTTACCATTTATTCTTTTTCAAACTTGGCTATTCGTAAAGCCAGGTTTGACGGAAAAGGAAAAAATATTAACATTAAGACTGATTCCCATTTCCTTTTTTATGTTTCTTATGGGACTATCATTTGGCTACTACATCGTTTTTCCATTAATTAATAAATTTATGATTTCTATGACACATACTATTGGTGCTCAAGAAATTATAGGAATATCTCAATACTTTAGTTTTCTTTTCTCAGTCGTAGTTCCTTTTGGGTTATTGTTTGAACTTCCACTAGTCATCCTTTTCTTAACAAAAATAGGTATACTAAGTCCAGAAAACTTAAAAAAATCTAGGAAATTTGCTTACTTTATCTTAATTGTATTGGGAGTTTTAATAACACCTCCAGATATTACGTCAGATATTTTAGTTATTATTCCTTTACTCTTGCTTTACGAAATTAGTATTTTGATTGCTTTATATGACAGAAAACGAAGCTTAAAAAAGAAGAACGAGAATAGTCATGAAATCTCTAATTAATTAGAACAGGCTGTTAAGGGAATATTCTTAACAGCCTAATTTTATATATCGCAATATTCCGGTAGATAATACAAAATGATTACCTTATCAAGAAAGCGTATTTAATATCATCATCAATAAACGTACATTTCAATGCTCATGTGTAGAATTTTGAATTAAGGTCAAATGCTAGTTTAGTCATAGAAACCAATAGAGGTAGTTGTCTTGAGCAATTCCTTGAATCCTGTCGATCTCAGTTCTTTGGACGACCATGGGAATTGTTTATTTTTTATCCCAAAAAAGTAGATAATATGTCAAGAAAAATCATTAGTTTCGAGTAAGTTATTGAATATTTGTCCACACTAAATAAAGCTTGCACTCTTAAAATACTATTATCGAGGGTATAAATTTATGAATAAAACGTTAACTGATTTGCTGGAACCCTTAGAATTACAAGCTGACGAGGATATTGAAATAACTGGGATACAACTCGATTCTAGAAATATAAAAAAAGGAAATTTATTTATTGCGATTTCTGGATATCAATCAGATGGGCATAGGTTCATTCAGACTGCGATAGAAAACGGTGCTGCTGCTGTGATTGGGGAGAAGAACCTCCAGAAAGAACTGCCTGTTCCATATATCCAAGTACGTGATTCCAGAGAAGCAGTCTCAATATTGGCTAATTATTTCTATGGTATGCCACATAACAAACATAAAATGATCGGCATTACCGGGACAAACGGAAAAACGACAACCTCTTATTTGTTACATCATATATTGAGACATAATGGCAAAAATGCTACAAGGTTAGGAACGGTTGAATATGTGTTAAATGGAGTCATGAGAGAATCCAATTTGACGACACCGGATGCCATTTTGTTACAACAGATGCTTCATGAAAGTGAAGATGAATATGTGGTTATGGAGGTTTCCTCTCACGGTTTAGATCAATCTCGTGTAAACGGTCCGATGTTTGATTATGCCATTTTCACGAATTTGAGCCACGAACATCTAGATTATCATAAAGACTTAGAAAACTATTATCGAACAAAGAAAAAATTATTTCGTTGTCTAAAAAAGAAAGGCAAAGGAATCGTTGGAACTTATGGCTCATGGGGTAAGAGGTTGCACGAAGAGTTAGCCGATGAATTGATCCCTTCCATTTCGTTTGGTCAGTCAAGCTGTGAGGAATCAATTTATTTAAAATCTTATCAAACTGTTCCCAATGTGAATTTAGTGATTGAAGACAATGGGAATGAGCACATCATAAAAATGAACATCCAAGGTGAACACAATGTTTATAATGCAATTGGCAGTTATATATGTGCAAGAGAGATAGGTCTTTCTCCTAAAGAAGTAATAGGAGCATTAGAAACATTTGAAGGTGTCCCTGGAAGATTTGAAAAAATGGCGTTTACAAATGGTGCAAAAGCATTCATAGATTATGCGCATACGCCCGATGGTCTTCATTATGCGTTAAAAACAGCAAAAGAATGCACAGAGCGAAATCTTTATCATATTTTTGGTTTTAGAGGGAATCGAGATTGTTCGAAAAGAGAGAAAATGGTTGAAATTAGCCAAATGATAAGTGATTATGTATATCTAACACTGGATGATTTGAATGGCACAAAAAAAGAAACGATGTTGGCTGAATTAAGAGAACTTAGCAAGCCGTACCAAAATATCTTTATTATGGACGATAGAACAGAAGCGATAGCACATGTTTTATCTCTATTAAAAAAAGACGACGGAATGATTATTACAGGAAAAGGACCGGAAAATTATAAAGAAGTGTACCGTTATAACACACGTAACGACAGAGAAACAATATTAAAATGTATTCAACAATTGTGAGAGGTTGTAAAACTTCAATTGTAAATTAGTAAGAAAAAGTGGAACATCTCTAATAAAATGAAGCATCCCAATTAATTTTAATAATTGGGATGCTTTTAACCTTATACACTTCCTTCATTCTCCAAACTTATGCGACTTGCTTACTTCTGTGGACAAAGAGGGCGAGGACGACTGCTGCCAGTGCCAAATAAAAACCAGTTGAAAAACTTTGCTGAGATCCATAAGTAAGTGCAGCGATTACCTCTTCGCCGGTTGGATTTTCAATGCCATTGTTAGTCAAATATCGTTGCTGGCCTGTATCCATGACGGAAATAAATAAGGCGATAGGGTCAGCAAATGTAGCGTCCGCTTTGCCTGCTGCACTAAAGCCGTAGACGATCCCACCGAATCCAAGTGTTGATAAAATAAAGGAAAACACATCGAGTTTCGGTTTAGACGCCTCTGAAATATTCGTCAGAACTTTCATCACAAACAATAACGAAAGAAGTGCAATTGGAAGAATAAAATAAAATAACCAACGCCATGTGAAATTTTCAACAATAAGACCTGAAACAGTCGGTCCAATGGCCGGTGCAAACATAATAACAAGTCTCACCATTTCCATTGCGGCCCCGCACCGTTCGACTGGGATAACTGTAAGAATAATAAATCAATTATAAAACCTTTCTTAAAGAATCATGATAAATTGACAGAGACAGAATGGGATTTTTTAACAGACATCGCGCCAGCTTTAATCACATACTGTGGTATATTTATTGGAGAACCATTGATCGTACTTATAGTAAGCAAGTTGTTGATAGCATGATGATGCCACTTTCTTAAACCAGCGTTATTAGATAAGGAGGGGACCCCATGAGATGTGGATCAAAGCGCTTTCTTGTGGAGATGGAAGTAAAGGGAGAAAAACAAACTAAAACCGTCACCGCAAGAACGACGATTGATGTAAGAAAAACCATTCGAGCAGAATACGGAGCAGAAACTCAGATTATTTCGGTTGCAGAAGAAAAACGATAAAGGTAGCAGAGGTAACAAGTTCGGCCATGGGGACTTTCATTGAACTTTTCTTTAATGTTCCGGTAGTATCCCGTCTTTAGAGGACAAAAACGGCGAGTACAAATAAGAATTCAATATATAAAAGAAAGCAAGCGCAATGAGAAAGGAACCGGTCTTCTCTATTGCGCTTTTTTTGTTGAGAACTCTATAAATAAACCAATCACTTAAATAGACAACCTATTTAAGAAAAGTTATCAGTCTAAAATATGGTTAAATATGATACTATTTTTAATGTGAGAATTATAGGACCTTGTGACGAAAGTTGTCCCAAAAACTACTAATTCAAAAATATATTTGGAGGTGCTCCATGAATTTTTGTTCGAAATGTGGTGAAAAGGTTGAAGCTAAAGCGAAGTTTTGTGTTGGCTGTGGAGCTAGTGTGGCAAATGCTAGCGAAAAACCAAACGATATGTCAGAAGCGGAGACTACAGCTGCTGCTGATGCAGTGGTAAATGAAGAGGCAGAGGTGAAACGGAAAACGCCTAGGTCAAAGAAGAAATTATATATTTTTACAGGCGTTGCTGTTTTGCTTATTGCAATTGCTGGGATTTCCTATGGCTTCTTTAATAAGTCACCGAAGCAAATGTATTTAGCTGCAGAACTGAATAGTTACACAGCGATAAAAGCCCAGTTTGATGAGGGTTTCGGGGAGCAGTTTGAGCTAAATAAACATTTGAGTGAGAATCCATACAGAAATCAAGTGACGATCACTGGTGGCGTCGGTGGAAATATCCCTGAATTACAGATGTTCAATTTAGACAATAGTGCAATTGAAATTGTAACAAGTCAAGATCCGAACCTTGCAAAGGGCATGGCTTCATTATCTATTTTAGTAAATGGTTCGAACTTGTTTGAAGCAGAAGTCTTTCAATCTGATGATGAAACAGGGTTAAGCATTCCTTTGCTATATGATCAATATTTTTATTTAAACAATGAAGAATTTGGTCAATTTATGAGTGGGATGGATCCTTATTATATGGGTCCAGATACATTAGAAAACTTTACGGAGTATATGACGAATTCTGTCGACTTAGAGGACGAATTTCTTCGTCATGGATTAGAGTATGTGACGTATTTGACGTCTGAGTTGACCGATGAGAATTTCACGGTAGAAGACGGGGTGGCATTTAAGGATGGAACGTTCCAAAAGGTGACTTTGTCGCTTTCAGAACAAGAGATATTCTCTCTTTTAGAAGGTTTAATTGAGAAGTTTGAAGCTGATGATGAGTTGCAAGATTTATTTCTTGATCAAATCGAGTCTTCATTTGCAGGTTCAGTCGACCCCGAATATTCAAGAGAAGATTTAAAAGAAGAGTTACAATATGCGATTACAGATATGAAAGATGGGTTACGTAATGTCGGTTTCCCTGAAGGATTTACGAGTGAGTTAATAATTGATCGTAACGATAATGTACTTAGTCGTGTCGTAGCGATGAAAGTCGTTGATGCTAATTATCCGAGTTATGGAATGAACTTCATGTATGAATCGACAAATTGGGATGATGGGGATACGCATGAGCTAACGAGAGCTGTTACAATTGCTCCTGAAGATGTAGCTGAAGGAGAATTTAGAGCTGTCTGGAATACATCTACCGATTCTGAGAAAGTCGTGAGCAATATTGGAGCGAATTTAGTTAATTATGGCAGTGTCGTGTTTGATGTTCAGTTAAACATGAATACGACTGAACAAGAAAACACAAAGGTTACAGATTTTGATTTGGCACTAGGTGGTTATGAATTTGGCAATGATGTGCCTGAGGTTAGTGGCACGGTAAAGCGAACGACCGATCAAAACATAAGCAGGGGCTATTCAAATAGTGATCTAGATATCACTCTAAATATGGGAATGGATGATTTCTATTATGGATATCAAGAAGTGAATTTGAACTTGGCTATTGATAGTCAAACGGAGTTCACGGACGCGCTTTCTTTCCCTGAGCTAAATGAAGATACAGCAAGAAATGTCGTTGAAATTAGTGAATTTGAGTGGATGAATATCATGGATGAAATCGAGTATAACCTTCAAAACATTCTATTCGAAACGATGTATTAAACGATAAATGAGGGGATATTCATGAGGAAAGTAAAAGCACTCATCCTCCTGCAAGCAAAAAGAATGTTTAAGCAACCAGCCGTTCTTTTTTGTATGGTTGGACTCCCTCTCGTAGGAAGTTTGTTTCTTATGCTTGCGCTAACCCCTTTATTTGAACGGGAGGCGTATGTTGATTCCTTCGATGTTGCTTTAGTCGATCTTGAACAATCAGTTGAGACGAGGGCGATCATTCACCAGTTGTCGGCGACAGAAGGGTTCCGCGAAGTAGTCCAATTTGTTCGTGTCGATGAAGAGAAAGGTTTGGCTTTGCTTGAGGGTGAACAAGTCGCTGCGATGGTTGTGATTCCGGAGTCCTTTAGTCAAGATTTACGGGTCGGGAGAAATACGCCTCTTGAAGTTGTAGGGAGCCCACAATATCCTCTTCAGTATCAATTGTTTTTAGCAATGATGAAAAGTGGGGCCGACTTAATTAGTGCAGCTCAATCAGGTGTCAATACGGTCCACTTCTTCTTAAAAGAAGAAGTGGACCCTACCATTTTGCGTGAAGAAGTTCAACAAGCTATTATCGATTTCACCTTTCAATCGTTAGGGAGAAATGAGGTATTCGAAACGATTGAATTAACTGAAACGGGTTCATTTACGTTAGAGGAATATTATTTGGCTGCTGTGGTGGTTGTGCTCACGTTTGTTATGGGGTTCTTCTTGGCAATGGTAAATCGTAATGATTTTACGAATTCTATGGAAAAACGCCTGATGCTGGTCGGATATTCTCCGGTTGTCAAGGTGCTAAGTCAGTTTCTAATTAGCTTATTCTTGTTGTTTCTTCAAGTCGCCATGTTTCTTGCGGTTTACTTTTTTGCGATGGACGGCGTAATGACAGGGGAGTGGTGGCCACTTTTTTTAATTTTACTTTGTATGACTGCCGTTGTAAGTATGCTGTTCACGTTTCTTGCTTCGTTTTCTTTTCAACCTTTGACGGAGCTATTGCTTGGAGCTGGTATTGTGATCATCCTCATTCTTTTCGGTGGTTGCATTGTGCCTCTTTCCTTTTATCCTAGCTGGGTGCAAGAGGTAGGAGGATACATGGTGTCATTCTGGATGCGCGAAGGCTTGATGCATGCTGCGTTTATATATGACAGCAAGATCATCGGCCTTACTAGTATGGGGATGGGTCTGCTTGTTATGGCACTCTTTATCGGAGCTTGCTTAAATGAGAGTAAGAAGGTGAGGGTTGGATGATGAAGCAATTGTTGTCGATAACCAAACTTCGGCTAACCTTTCTCTTAGCAAGCAAGAGTAGCTGGGTTTCCTTCTTTGTTGTTCCTTTGCTATTCCTTTTGTTTCTCCCTTTCTTTTATGAAACGGCTTTAGAAGAAGCGCAGATTCCAGTAGCTTTTGTCGATTTGGATCAAAGTGAGTATTCAAGTAAGGTGAAACAGAAACTTGAGCAGCATCCCTCCATTCGCTTAATTGAAGCTGAAGAGAGCACAGTCAATCAGCTTGTATTGAGAAATGAAGTGGATACAGCGTTTGTAATTGAAGATGGATTTACGGAAGAAATCGCTCGGGGAACGGCAAATGGAGGAATTGATCTCTTGTATTCGGAAGCTTCTATGGCAACGCCATTTGTCAGAGAAGTAGTTGCAGCAGAAGTGATGCGTTATATGAGTAATCACGCTGCGGCTGATCGTGTGATAGCTCTTCGCACTCAGTATGGCTTGCCTGTTGAAGAGGGGACGTGGAGAGCAGCATGGGAGCATACCGATCAACAGTGGGAGCCAGTTCCACTGCTAACGGTACAATCTACTGAGTTGCATTCGTATCGTCTCGAGGTAGTCGAACAAGAAGATTCCACGGAACGACTATTGCTAGCAATCACAGCGATGTTGATGTTGTTTTTGTTTTTATGTAACCATTGGATTATTGAAGATAAAGAACAGCACATTCAAAACAGATTTGTAGTAAGTGGGGTGAGCTCTCTTACTTATTTTTTAGGAAACAGTTTTGCGATTCTGCTAATAGGGTTTGTACAAATGAGCCTAATGATAGGTTTGCTATTCTATCATGTACCGAGTTTTGTGTCAGATGCGTCTTCGATCATCATTTTTTTAGGTGGGTTCGTTTTATGCTGTCATTTTCTTGGTCTGTCCATGGCTACAATTTGCTCTATGAAAAAGTATGCATTACTCGCTAATGTCATTTTTGTTTTTTTTGCGACGGTACTTGCGAGTAGCTGGGTGGACTTGAGTGGAAAATGGATTGTACCTCAGTATTGGCTCATCAATGGAATAACGGGTCAGCTCAGTGGAACGGATATCTATCCAATGGTCGTAATGATGATAGGTTTCTTTTTCTTAAGCTTTGTAACAGTGAGGTGGAAATATGGTCATCGCTCTTAATGGCATTACGAAATCATATAAAAGAAAAACAGTTTTGCGTGACGTTAGCTTCACTGTGGAAAAAGGCGATCGCATCGCTTTGTTAGGTTCCAATGGAGCTGGGAAGACGACGTTATTTGAAATTATGGCAAGTTTGTCACAACCTGATCAAGGGGAGCTTACTTACAACGGAAATCCAATTTCAAAAAAGAAAGTGGAGTTTCGAAAAGTGATTGGTTATGTCCCACAGGAGTTAACACTTTTCTCTAAGCTGACGGTGAAAGAGCAGCTTTCGTTTTGGGCAGAAATGGCGCCAAGAAACGTTACAAAAGCAAGAATCAAGGAACTCGTCGATGTCGTCGGATTAACGGAACAATATGATCAACGTCTTGAGCAGCTATCAGGAGGGATGAAGCGAAAATTAAATATTATTGTGTCGCTTCTTCATGACCCTGAATTGATTTTACTCGATGAACCAACTGTTGGTATCGATATTCAATCAAAGCTTGAGATTATGAATTTTATGAAAGCTGTAAGTCTGAAGGGGAAAACATTGATTTTCTCTAGTCATGACCTGCAAGAGATTCATGGACTATGTGATAAGGTTGCTTATTTGCATCAAGGTCGGTTGTTGTTTTTTGGAACATGTAGAGAGGCGATCGCTCTAATTGCAGAGGAATTGCCAGATGAAGACGGCTGGGAAGCCTTTTCGTTTTTGTTTCAGCATTTACGAGTGTAATAGTAATGAGTGGTTGTCTCAATATGCAAAATGCTCTCAATAAGGTTATTTTAAGCGCTGTCTACCTGAGGACAGTGCTTTTTTAGTTTTAAGCTGAGGAATTGGTGTGAAAAACAACTATCTAAAAGGCTGATTGCGATTAAAATTACAAAAAAAGAATGATGTGTGATATGAATCATCGTATTGGCACAAAAGGTTTGCTAGGGTATAGGCAGTCACCTAAAACAATAAAGGTGAGAAGAATATAAAATTTCTGCTGCAATGATGTTTTTGGAAAAGTCTTTTTATTGCGATTACTCAAAAAGAGTTTTGCTTACAGGATAGAGAAAGCAATCAATTCTTTATACGATTTCAATGATTTCTTTTTAAGCAGGAGGGGAGAGAAAAGATGAAAGACGAGTTAACTATAGGTGGTATTAAGTTGAAAAGTAGACTTTTTATTGGTACTGGAAAATTTCATAATGATAGTTTGGTTCCAGACGTCATAGAAAGTTCTATGGCGCAGGTCATTACGGTAGCCATGCGTCGTGTCGATCTAAGTTCAACAGAGGAAAATATAATGAATTTCATTCCAAAAAATATGATTCTACTTCCAAACACTTCAGGCGCAAGGACTGCTGAAGAAGCAGTGCGTATTGCGAAACTAGCTAGGGCGGCAGGACTTGGAAACTGGGTGAAAATTGAAGTGATTACGGATCAAAAATATTTACTCCCTGATAACTACGAAACGTTAAAAGCAACGGAACGTTTAGCAAAAGAAGGATTTACTGTCTTACCTTATATGAGTCCTGATTTAATGGTAGCTAAACAATTAGAAGAAGTTGGGGCAGCTGCAGTTATGCCATTAGGTTCACCAATTGGTTCTAATCGTGGATTTAGAACTCAAGAGTTAGTCCGTATTATGATTGCAGAGAGTAAGGTTCCAATTATTGTTGATGCAGGAATTGGAAGGCCGTCTGAAGCTTGTGAGGCGATGGAGCTAGGAGCAGATGCTGTGCTAGTCAATACAGCTATTGCGACTTCAAGCAATCCTATTGAGATGGCAGCTGCATTTGCAAATAGCATCAAAGCAGGCAGAACAGCTTATTTGAGTGGGTTGGGTACTAGTACTCTAGAGGCAAGGGCGTCCTCTCCATTAACAGGCTTTTTATCATAGAATAACGACCAAAAATGGATTGTGATTAGGGAGGGGACATAGATTGTGAGTTTTTATCACGTGTATAAGCAATTAAAGTTGCTTGATTTTGAAGGCTTTCTCAATTCAGTAACTAGTACTGATATAAAAAGAATAGTACATAAAGATTCGCTAAATGATGAAGATTTTTTAATGTTATTATCACCTGCTGCAGAGGAATACTTAGAGGAATTGGCGCAAAAAGCTCATCGTGTAACGGTACAACACTTCGGAAAAACGATTCAGTTATTTAACCCTATATATATATCAGATCATTGCGTTAATCACTGTACCTATTGTAGCTTTAGTGTTATTAATCAATTTAAACGACAAAAACTTACGATGGAGGAAGTCGACAGAGAAGCGAAAAACTTAGCGAGTACTGGGATCAAACATATTCTAATCTTGACTGGGGAATCGAAACTACATTCTTCTGTATCATATATTATGCAAACAGTGGAAGTTCTAAAAAAATACTTCTCTTCTATCTCGATTGAAATTAACCCACTAGATACAGAAGAGTACAAACAATTAAAGGAAAGTGGTGTTGATGGAGTTACCGTGTACCAAGAAGTATACAACGAAGAGGTATATCGAGATTTTCATGTGAAAGGGCCAAAACGCAATTATCGTTATCGTCTGGATACACCTGAAAGAGGTTGTGAAGCAGGACTTCGTAGTGTCAATATCGGTGCATTACTTGGTTTAGATAACTGGAGGAAAGAGGTGTTTTTCACTGGGAAGCACGCTAATTATTTACAGAATAAATACATAGATACAGAAATTGGTCTATCACTTCCAAGAATCCGACCTCATTTAGGTAGTTTCAATCCACGCTCAGCGGTGAACGATAAAGCTTTTGTTCAAAGTCTGATTGCATTAAGATTGTTTTTACCTAGATCGGGTATTACATTATCTACTCGTGAAAGTGCGGTCTTTAGAGATCACTTAGTACCTCTTGGAATCACGAAAATGTCAGCAGGAGCATCAACAGAGGTTGGTGGCTATTCTCTTGAAAATCCAGGAACAAATCAATTTCAAATTTCCGATGAACGTGGAGTAAGAGACATTTGCGATGCTCTTTACAAAAAAGGCTACCAACCCATTTTTAAAGATTGGATTCATACATAGGTGGTAGAAATACTGTCTAGAAAAAACAAGAGCAACTATTTGCAGTTGCTCTTGTTTTTTACTTTATGGGTAGGTAAGGCAATAAACGACGTTTCTCAACAAAGTTTCGTCAATTGGCTTGCCGAGGTCTCCCTCAAAATCGCACATTAAACCGTGTTTTTTACTGCATACCACGTTAGGTGAGATCCTGTGCTGGAGATTTGTTGTTGCCTTAAAACGCTAAAGCGTCAATGGGTCAACAGAAACCATTTAGCTGGACATTTCCTATGTCATGCATTGCTAAAACTGGGGCGTTGAAGTTGATAGCTAATGTTTTGAGAAAGGCACCCTCGATCGTTTTGGGTGCCTTTCTCTTTTATGGGTAATCTAAAAAGGTAATAAGTAAAGTAGGTGAATACAATGTTGAATGAATTAGAATTAGTTCTAAAACTATCCCTCGCACTATTTTTTGGTATTTTAATCGGAGTAGATCGTCAATTAAAACACAAACCACTCGGTTTAAAAACATGTATGATCATTTGCGTTGCTAGTTGTATGGTAACAATCGTATCAATCGAATCGTTTCATAAATTTGCTACGCCTACGTATCACGCAATGGACCCGATGCGACTAACTGCGCAAATTGTAAGTGGGGTTGGTTTTCTAGGGGCGGGTGTGATTCTACGTAGAAATAATGATGTCATTTCAGGATTAACAAGTGCAGCGGTAATCTGGGCAGCATCTGGACTTGGTATAGCTGTTGGTGCGGGGTTTTATTTATTATCATCTATAGCGGTCATTCTATTTATATTAGCGATTAATTTTATTCCAACTGTCATCAAAATACTAGGGCCAGCAGCATTAAGTCAACGAGATGTTCTTGTAAAAGTTGTGATGGAACCTAATTTTAAAATAACCGAGCTAATTAAAGCCATTGAACGAAAAGGAGAGGGCCTTAATGAACACGAAAAAAGCGATATTCTTATTAGAAATTTAAAGTTGAAAGATCTTGATAATGGTAATCAACAAATTGACTTAAAATTATCTGCTCCAGAAAAACAGTACACAACAGAAATTTATTATCTGATTAAAAAAATAGATCATGTCATTTCGGTTGAGATTGAACATTGATTGCCCTTCGTAGGGAAGGAGGTTTGGTTTATGAAAAAAATTAGCATGAAAAATCGCGAAGAATATACGTATTATCTATTTATGTATTTAAAGAACAAACAAAAAGATTTATTTAGGAATAGTTTTTAGATTTGCATCCAACAGATCAAGTTGAGATCTTTAAACAAATGACTCAAGACAAACGGAAAAGAGTTTATCATTATTTAACAGCTAACGAGTTTGCCGAGTTATTTATAGGGCTTAGATTACACGAACAAAAACAGATCTTTACAGAACTTGAGGATAACTATGCGCTTGAAATGTTAGGGAACTACCAGCTGATGAGATTACTGATTTCTTAAATGAAATTCCTGAACATATTGCAATATATTTAATAAATAAAATGGATAAGGCCGAAGCTGAAAATATAAAGTTGCTCCTAACGTATAAGGAAGATTCTGCTGGTTCCCTTATGACGACTGAGTTTATTAAGGTTTCTCCCAATGTTACGGTATCACAAGTAATGGAGCAACTACGCTTGGAAGGCATGGAAGCAGAAACCATTTATTATATTTATGTGATTAATGAGTTAGATAAGCTTAGTGGTGTCGTTTCATTACGTGAGTTAATATCGACTTCGCCAGATAAGACTGTTGATCAAGTGATGAAGGAACAGGTCGTTTCAGTTTCTCCGACAACCGATCAAGAACAAGTTTCTGCTATTATTAAAGACTACAACCTTCTGGCTGTACCTGTTATTACATTAGAGGACAAAATCATAGGAATCGTAACTGTCGATGATGTTATGGATGTAATGGAAGAAGAAATTACAGAAGATTTAGGAGAGTTCGCAGCTGTAAAAGGTGCTCTTGATTTAAACGTGACCTCACTGACAGCAACGAAAAAAAGGTTACCATGGCTATTCTTTTATTATTTATTGGAATGTTTACAGCAGGGTTGATTGGATCCTTTGAAGCAACATTAGCTGAGGTGGCAATGTTAGCAGTGTTTATTCCTCTAATTGCTGATATGGCAGGAAACACAGGAACTCAATCGTTAGCCGTTGTTGTTCGGGGGCTAGCACTTGATAACTTTGATCAAAAAGCTGTTTTTCGTCTAATCAAAAGAGAGGCTGCTACTGGCTTTATGATGGGTGTAGTATGTGGTGTACTCGTTTCGGTGATTGCTTTACTTATCCCACAAGGAAGTATAGTACTTGGTTTTATTATTGGGACGTCTTTGTTTGTAACGATTCTTTTTTCAACATTAACTGGAGCTGTTATTCCTCTGGTTATCAATAAGTTAAAAATCGATCCTGCTGTAGCATCTGGCCCCTTTATTACAACCATTAATGATTTTAGGATTGTTCATTTATTTCTCTATTGCTACATCATTATTACATTATTTATAAATAGGAAAAGGTTATTTGGAAATTTAGTACTAATTTTAGGAATAGGGACTAACGAAAAAGTTAGTCCCATAGTGTAAATTTATATATGCCCTTTTCTAGTTGTCAAAAGAACATGCAGTCTCGTTTTTATGCTAAGTTTGATTATTTCGCGTTATTACATTAGAATATTAAACGTAATGATTACGATTATCATAAGGGCTTGGTTTAAAAAACAAGCAAGGGGAGGGATTTTATGTTAGGTGGTCTATACCGAAGAAAGGTCTTGAAAGATACAGAGATTTAATTTTAAAAAAGCTAACTAATAAAAGGAGTGTCTATACAATGAGTGTAATGGAGCATAAACAAGAAGCACCGAAACAAGTCAATTGTAAAATCATAACCGTAAGCGATACCCGTACAACAGACACGGATAAAAGTGGAATGTTAATTCGAGATTTTTTAGAAAAACAGGGGCATGTAATCAAAGATTATGAGATTGTAAGAGATGAAAAACATTCAATTAGTAAAGCTATTGAAAAGGCCATTCTAGCTCCTGAGATTGATGCAATCCTGTTAAATGGTGGAACGGGAATAGCGGACAGAGATGTTACCATTGAAACAATTAAAGAAATATTGGATAAAGAGATTGTTGGATTTGGAGAATTATTTAGAATGCTAAGCTACACAGAAGATATTGGAGCGGCAGCTATGTTAAGTCGTGCGATTGCAGGTGTTAGTAAACACACAGCTATTTTTGCTATGCCTGGCTCAAGTGGTGCAGTGAAATTAGCCATGAATAAATTGATTAGTTCTGAATTAGCACATGTTATAAGAGAAATTAGAAAGGATTTAAAGAAGCCATCAGTTAATAGAGAATAAAACTGTAGAAATTATTATTTTAAGTGGCTTCTATTAAACTGTTTAAAGAGGTGTAAGTAGAAAAATGAAAAAAGAATTCGATGTCGTCATTGTTGGAGCAGGTCCAGCAGGAATTGGTATTGGCACCATTATGAAACAAATGGGTCTACATAATTATTGCATTTTAGAGAGGAATTCTGTAGGAAGTACTTTTAAAGGTTGGCCTAAAGAAATGAGATTATTAACACCATCATTTCCTGGCCATGGATTCGGTCTTCTTGATTTAAATGCTGTAGTGCCAGAAACTTCTCCTGGGTTTACGTTTCAATCAGAGCATTTAAGTGGTGAGGAATATGCTGAGTATCTTCAAGAGGTTGCTAATCATTTTGAACTACCAATTGAATTAAGTATTGATGTGAAAAGTATAGATAAAACATCACACGGATTTTGTTTAGATACAAACAAAGGAGATATACATTGTCAATATGTTATTTGGGCAGGTGGAGAATTCCAGTATCCTAATTTACAACCATTCGAAGGGGGAGAACTATGTCTCCATAATAGTAACGTTCACTCTTGGGAGGACTTAGTAGGAGAGGAGTTTTTCATTATAGGTGGTTATGAAAGTGGGATGGATTCGGCTATTCACCTGAGCCATCTAGAGAAGGATGTAACAGTATTGGCTAGAGAGGATACTTGGACTCGATATCACCCTGACCCAAGTATATCACTCTCTCCTTTTACGTGTGATCGCCTTGCTGAAATACAGGATTCTGACCAACTAGTCCTAAGAGGAAATGTAGAAGTGATAAAGGTAGAAAAAGAAGAAGGAGCCTATCAAATCCATCTTTCTAATGGAGAAACGTTAGAAAGCTCTACCCAGCCGATTTTGGCAACAGGTTTTAAAAATAGTCTCTCACTTATTATAGAACATTTCTATTGGGATGACCAAAATGATATTCAGTTGAATGAGGTTGATGAATCAACAGTTTCAGAAGGATTGTTTTTAATAGGACCTCAAGTTCGTCATGAAAAAGTCATTTTTTGTTTTATTTATAAATTCAGACAACGGTTTGCTGTTGTAGCAAAAGAGATCTGCGATCGACTAGGCATAAAGGTAAGTGACGAGTTGATTAATTTTTATCGGCAGTCAAATATGTACTTAGATGATTTGTCGTGTTGTGGAAATGAGTGTATTTGTTAAAGTGATGATAGAACTAGAGAAGCCAGAAATAAAAAAAAAACATCTATTAAAGATGTTTGGTGGGTGATTACAAGCTTACTTATTATTCTCGCAATATATGGTTTACCTGTGTATGTGGCGTTTATAATTGCGAGCATTTTTGAACCGATTGTTGAGACTTATTTTATTCTCCAGTTAGAAGAATTGTTTCTTCAAGCTCCCCCGATAGTAGTGGAAATCGTAGTTGGTCGATTTGGATTGGTAACCTTAGGAATGTACTCGTTTGTATGGGCTTTTCCGGTTGTTGTCCTTATAAGTCTCTCAATTGGAATCACGACTAATGTTGGGCTTAAAGACAAACTTACTATTGCAGTAGATCCTTTACTTAGGAAGATGGGTCTTTCGGGAAGAGATATAATTCCACTCATAACTGGATACGGGTGCAATGTTGTAGCTGTTTATCAAAGCAAAGGATGCTCTGTGTGTACAAGGAAGCAATGCCTTTCAATGATATCATTTAGTTCAGCTTGCAGTTATCAAATCGGGGCAACCTTGTCTTTATTTAGTGTGGCAGGGAAGCCTTGGTTGTTTTTTCCGTATGTTATCATTCATACAAAGTTATGGTACCCACAGCAACGACATGAGAGTGATTATCGAGGGAAAGATCAATCTCTTAAGTGGGGGAATTCCGTTTTTGTTCTCTTCACTGTCCGTGATGCGATAAAACAATTTTTTTATCAGGCTATGCCTATTTTTCTAGTCATTTGTATGATAGCTGCTACACTTCATCACTTTAAAATACTTAACGTTCTCTCGGCTAAAGTCGGGCCTGTTTTAGCCTTTTTCTTTACCAGCAGATGCAAGTCTAGGCATTCTTTTTTCCATTATTAGAAAAGATGGAATATTACTGTTTAATGAAGGGAATGGGCAACTACTTTTAGGACTAACTTCAATGGAATTGTTTATTCTTGTTTATGTAGCTTCTACGTTGTCAGCTTGTCTTGTAACACTTTTAGCCATTGCTAAAGATGTCAGCAAGTCTGTTGCTCTTCAAATTGCTGCAAAACAAGCCGTAACATCCGTTGTTTCTTCTTTCCTTTTAGTCATAGTTTGGCGAGTTTTTGTACGGTTTCTTTGATTTAATTCCCTCCTTGAATAGTGTTCATCGTATTTCAATACATTGTCCGTTAAACGGTTTGCTGAACAAGGGGAAAACATTTTGACAAAGAATAGCAAGAGGGGTAAAATATGAAAATAGTAATCATTACGATTTGTGGACGTAGGAGGTATTTTATGAATAAAACAATCCCTGTAACTGTTCTAAGTGGCTACCTTGGTTCTGGTAAAACGACATTACTTAATCATATTCTGAAAAATCGTGAAGGGCTTAAAGTGGCTGTAATTGTAAACGATATGAGTGAGGTAAACATTGACGCCGAACTAGTTAAACAAGGTGGGGAATTATCTAGAACCGAAGAAAAATTAGTTGAAATGTCTAATGGGTGTATTTGTTGTACGCTTAGAGAAGATTTGCTAATAGAAGTTGAGAAGTTAGCTTTGGCAGGAAATATTGATTATATTGTGATTGAATCAACAGGTATTAGTGAACCTACTCCCGTTGCCCAAACATTCTCATATATAGATGAAGAATTAAATATTGATTTAACAAAATTCTGCCGTTTAGACACGATGGCAACTGTAGTGGACGCGAATCGATTCTGGCATGACTTTCGTTCAGGAGATAGCTTGCTTGATCGAAAAGAATCATTAGGGGAGGATGATACTAGAGAGATAGCCGACTTACTTATTGATCAAATTGAATTTTGTGATGTACTAATTTTGAATAAATGTGATCTAGTATCAGAAGAAGAATTACAAAAATTAGAACAAGTACTTAGGACATTGCAACCAAAAGCCAAAATGATTCGGTCTATAAATGCAGAGGTCGATCCAAAAGAAATTTTGAATACACATTTATTCAATTTCGAAGAAGCGAGTAGTTCAGCAGGGTGGATTCGTGAGTTAACCGAAGGGCATGAACAACATACACCTGAGACAGAAGAGTATGGTATTTCCTCTTTTGTGTACATGAGAAGAGAACCATTTCACTCAGTGCGTTTTCAAAATTGGGTTCAGGCAATGCCTAGTAATATTGTCAGGGCAAAAGGAATTGCATGGTGTTCAACAAGAAATAACCTAGCGCTATTAATGTCACAAGCAGGACCTTCGGTTACAATTGAACCTGTATCTTACTGGGTGGCAAGTCTTCCGTCTGGTGAACAAAAGCAAATACTAAAAGATAACCCTCATTTGCTTGAAGATTGGGATGTAGAGTTTGGTGACAGGCATACCAAACTGGTTTTCATAGGAACGGATCTAGACAAAGATGAAATAACGAAGGAATTAGATAGTTGTCTCTTAACGGATACTGAATTCACAACAGATTGGAAATCAATGGAGGATCCATTCGATTGGAATTTGCAAAAGGCATAAGAGGAAGTAGGGAATAAATATTGATTTTATCTGGAAGAAGTATTTTATCAAAAATAAATAATAAGGAGCTTGAAATTTCTCCTCTTACTAATGAGCAGATTCAACCAGCTTCTGTTGACTTACGACTTGGAAATCACTTTATAACCATGGATGATTACAATGAAAGTTTAATCACTCTTAATGAGCCTATTGCATATAGAAGAATTGCAATGAGCGAGGGGAAAATCATTCTCCCACCACAAACTTTTATTTTAGCAACGACAGTCGAAACGATTAGATTACCAAATAATGTTACTGCTTTTGTAGAAGGAAGAAGTTCAATAGGAAGACTTGGACTATTTATTCAAAATGCAGGATGGGTTGACCCAGGTTTTAAAGGGGAAATAACGCTAGAGCTCTTTAATGCGAATCGTATTCCAATTGAATTACAAATGGGGCGTAGAATCTGTCAGCTTGTCTTTGCAGAAGTTAATGAAGAAGCAGAACCATATAAAGGTAAATACCTTAATCAAAGTGGTGCAACATCAAGCGAAATATTTAAAGATATTATGTGACGTATGGAAAATGGAACTCGATTTAACGAGTTCTTTTTTTTGCAAAAAAACTTTAAATAAGAATAATTACGATTTATATCTAATAAGATTAAAGGAAGAAATGATAATAGGGGGAATAACATTGTCTAAAATACCTGTGTTTGTTTTAAGTGGATTCCTAGGAAGTGGTAAGACAACGCTCCTAGAACGTTTACTAGAGGAGGCTGTTAATCGAAATCTGAAAACGGCTGTCTTAATAAATGAAATTGGAAAAACGGATACGGATGGCAGAATTCTGTTGGGAAAAAGTCAAATGATTGAAAAGTTATTGGATGGATGTATTTGCTGCAGTAAAAAAAGTGAAGTCGTTCAATGCATGGATAAATTGCTTAGTTTAAAGCCTGATGTTATTTTTATTGAATTGACAGGTGTTGCCAATCCAGAAGAGATAGCCGATTCATTAACGGAGCCCGAACTAATTAATCAAGTCTATTTAGAAAAAGTGATTTCATTAATTGATGCAGAACATATTCTTTCTTATAATAGTGTATTTGAATCTGATCGTGAGCTTGTAAGAACAACAAGAAGGCAAATCGAGGTTGCTGATCTACTTATCGTTAATAAAACTGATTTAGTTTCTGAAGCAAAAAAGCAAAAGATAAATAAGGTTCTTATTAAACAAAACCCTACATCTAAGATTTCTTTTGCAACATATAGTAACGTCGAATTAGCTCCTTTATTTGACCATTTAAAATCTTCATCAGTAAGGGTTACCGTAAGAATAAAAAAAGCTGAACTAAAAGGTCATCATCACGAGCATACACATAACTCCTATTCTAGAATTAAAAGCATTACCTTGCCACTCTTCAATACTACAACTTCGTTAGAAATTGAAAAGTTTTTAAAAAAGTGGAAACAAAACCTGCTACGAGCAAAAGGCTATTTAAAACTTCAGGATGGCACATACCTTATGCAACATGCGATGAAACGTGTAAGCTGGGATCGTTCAACTTATCATGGTGATCACTATTTAGTCTTGATTGGGATGGATCTAAATGAGGATGATATAAAAGAGGAATGGAAACACCTAGTTCAAAAAGTTAAGATGTAACAACGGTAAATAAAGGAGCTGTGCCTAAAGCTCCTTTATTTACTATAAATCGTAATTATTATTATTTGTCCTCATTAAGACCACTTGTCCGCATATACATTAAATAAACAAAAAAATGGAGGACAGGTAACATATATGCGGATCCAAAAAAATTCTACAGAACTAATCGGCTTTATCTTGATTGGAATGGCGATTTTGTTGATATCATTTAACGATCGCTTTACTTTTACAAATCTCTTACTACCTGAATCTTTGTTAACATTTAATATGATATTTCTTAGTATATTAATTGAAGCCATTCCTTTTGTATTAATCGGTGTCTTTATCGCTGGTATTATTCAGATATTTGTTACCGAAGAACATCTCAAGAAGTTAATACCGAAAAACCAATTTTTAGCTGTTTTGACAAGTTGCTTACTTGGGGCTTTGTTTCCTGCTTGTGAGTGTGGAATTGTACCAATTGTCCGCCGTTTAATAGCAAAAGGAGTTCCTCTCTTTGCTGGAGTAGGTTTTCTACTTACAGGTCCATTAATTAATCCAATAGTTTTGTTTTCAACGTATATGGCTTTTGGAGAAGATCTTAGAATGGCTATGTTAAGAATGAGTTTAGGGCTAGGGATAGCGATTATTATTACAGCATTCATTTTAGTTCTTTTTCATACCAATCAGTTAAAAAGAACAAAAGGCAGTACAAGTGAAGACTTATCTACCCAAAAGCAACCTATTGGAAGTCGCTTCAAGGCTATGCTTGAGCATGCTATTGATGAATTTTTTGATATGGGGAAATTTTTAATAATGGGGGCTATGTTAGCAGCGTTTGTTCAGACGTATATATCAACTAAGTCCATCCTTGGTTTAGGCGAAGGGATTCTTGCTTCCACACTTGTCATGATGGGACTTGCTTATTTATTGTCTTTGTGTTCTGAGGCCGATGCGTTTATAGCTGCTTCCTTCCGTCACCTTTTTCCGCAAACCTCCCTGCTTGGGTTTTTAATTTATGGACCCATGTTAGATTTGAAAAATACCATAATGATGATGGCCGTTTTTAAAATACGTTTTGTACTAGTTCTTATGGTCATCATTACTGGTACAGTTCTTGGAGTTTTACTAATCGTTCATCCATGGATGTAAGGGGGGAGGTTATTATATATATACAAGTGAGGCAAATGATTAAAGCAATCGTGCTACTTCTTTTTGCAGTTTTTATCTTTATTCTGCATGAAACAGGGGAAATTACTAGATTTATAAACCCTAATTATCTTTTTTTTAGTCAAGTAGCTTCAGTTCTGTTTCTTTTTTTATTTTTTATTCAAGTACCTAGGATTTTGACTCCACGAAACATTGAACACGACCATAGTCAATGTGGTCCTTGGGGGTGTAGTCATGAAAATGATGAGGATGGAGTAACAGTAAAAACGATAATGGCTTACGGAATAATAATACTACCACTTCTGACAGGCTTTCTTTTCCCTTATAAAGACTTAGGTGCCACAGAAGCATTAAATCGGGGAGTTATTTATTCTAGCCATGATGATTGCCATATAGATGAGCATGGGGAGTTACAAGATCAATATAGGCCAATACAGAGAATGTTAAAGGAACCAGTTCTTAAAGTTGATAATGAGAATTTTGCAAGCTATATAGGGGCTGTAACTTCATATCCTACAAATTTCAAGGGTAAACCAATTGAATTAGAAGGATTCATACTAGAGGATGATTTGCAAGCTAATAACTTAATGGTTATTAGTAGATTCCTTGTGACTCATTGTGTAGCTGATGCTCATGCAGTTGGGCTTGCCATCGAGAGAGGAGGAGATTTAGGAATTGAAGAGAACACTTGGATTCGTGTGAGAGGAGAATTAGATGTGAAAAAAAGTAGTAGTCACGTGTTGATTCCTATTATTAAAGTAAACAGTTGGCAGGAGATTCAAACTCCTAAGGAACCATATATCTATCCATGATTGCTAAAATGACTGATTGAGATTAGGGAAAAAGGTAAATATTTACCTTTTTCCAATGCTTCAGTATGCTATTTTATTTTCATATGTTATTTGTAAACAGTCATTCAATAATTTTTCAATATCTTCATAATTGATTTCAGACCCAATAAAGAGGAACTCTGTTAGAACATCCATTCCTTTATTGGGATAGAGCTTAGTTGTGTCAACTTGTATCGATGATCCGACTTGCGAAATGGAATGTAATTCTTGTGTTGAGGGATTATAGCACCTTCCTTTCATACGAAACACTTCATTAGGAAGCTTAGTGAAAAACTGTTCTAAGCATCTAAAGTCGACAGGTAAAACACTCTTATAAACAAGCGTATCAATCCCATATTGACCGATTACTTTCAAGGATCTCCTTGATGAGAAAAGCTTGATTTGGTCGTTATATAATTGATCGGCCGCTTCCTCTATATTATAGAACATTCCCTTATTCTCTTTTTGGTACTCTACTTCCTTAAGGCTTTTTATAACTGCGTTTGGTTGCAAGTTTTGTATAAACACGGTTAATTCAGCTAATCGCTCATGTGAAAGCTCATCTGTATTTGTCAAATAAATCGTTTCAGCATGCTCTAGCTGAAGAATAAGTGTCTCACCAAACGTATATTCAAGTGAAAGTGCTGAATCGAATTCATTCATTTGAATGGCGTGTTCAGAGAAATAAGTAAACCAAAAGTCTCTAGCGTTTATTATGTGAGTATGGGACTTTATCGAGTAATTTAGCGCTTCACTTTTAGAGGCTATGTGGGCAAAAAGAGAATCAACATTTGAGATTGGATAGATATCTAATATAATCTCGTCGATTTGTTTGATGTGAAATTCCTCTTCTAGTGTATGAATCAGATTGGTTATCGTATTTATCTCCAAGTGATGAACAGCCTCACTAATAAAGTGTGTAAGTGAAAAAGGATCTTCTTCTGAATGATATATTAACTGAACATCGGTAGGGCGAAAGAGAATCACTTTACTGTTGTTCGGATTCTTTTCTTGTATTTTTCGAATTACATCACATTTATCTTTTAAAGAAAAGCCTGTTATAACTGTTAGAGTTTTTTGTTTTCCCAATCTGAACACATCCTATATGTCTTTAATTTTTACCAACTTGATTTCTTTACACCTGGCACTTGACCTTTGTGAGCGAGCTCTCTAAAAGCAATCCTAGAGAGTTTGAATTTACGAAGAACACCACGAGGTCTACCTGTCAATTCGCATCTTCTTGTTAACCGACTTGGTGCTGAATCCCTCGGAAGTTTACTGAGGCCGACGTAATCTCCTTTTTCCTTTAGTTCGCGTCTTTTTTCTGCATAACGTGCTACAAGCTCTTGTCTTTTCATTTCCTTAGCAACCTTTGATTTTTTAGCCATGTTGCATCCACCTTTCGTCGATAATCATAATCATTACGATTTAAATGATAAAGGAAAGTAAGATGTATGTAAAGTTTTTGGTAAATATATTGTAAATGGATATTCTCACAGGAACTGACCCGTTGCTTCCTTATTGACAAATGATATTAAATATATTAATATCTATGTAACCGGTTACAGATTAATCGAAGTTGAGGAGATTTTATGACAACAATTCGTGACGTCGCAAAATATGCGCAAGTTTCAGTGGCAACTGTTTCAAGAGTGTTAAATAAAAAAGGGTATGTAAGTAAGCAAGCAGAAGAAGCGGTAGCTGCGGCGATTAAAGAGTTAGATTTCAGACCTAATGCAGTAGCTAGAACGCTCTATAACAAATCATCTCGAATGATTGGTTTGATTTTACCGGATATTACAAATCCCTTTTTCCCAGAATTAGCTCGGGCTGTGGAAGATATTGCTCTTACTTATGGATATACGGTTGTCCTATGTAATGCAGATGAAGATATAAAAAAGGAACGTAATTACTTAGAAGCATTGAAGCAGAAATATGTCGATGGCATTATTCTAACAACGAACCAACTCTCTTTTGCGGAAGTTGATAAAGTGGGTGTACCAATGGTCGCACTTGATCGAATTATAGGTGATCAGATTCCAACTGTCGTTTCAGCTAATAAAGAAGGGGCAGAAATGGCCACAACCCATTTAATTGAAAGTGGGTGTAAATTTATTGCTCATCTTCGTGGCCCAAAGGGGTTAGCGACTGCTGACGATCGTTTACATGGTTTCAGGAAAGTGGTTGAGAAAGTAGGAATTGCCAGTGTTATAGAAGAAGCTGATTTTCACTTCGAGAAATCAGAGCAGGTTACTAGAGACTTACTCGAGCAGTATCCAAGCATTGATGGTATTTTTGCTAGTAGTGATGTAACGGCAGCAGGTGCCATGAAGGCTGTAAACAGAATGGGGAAACGTATTCCAGAAGACATTCAAATTATTGGGTATGATGGGATACCTTTTGGTGAAATGCTAATCCCGTCACTAACAACGATTGCACAACCTATTTATGAAATGGGTGCAACAGCTGCAAGACTATTAATCAAGCTTATCGAAAAACAACCAATAGAAGGATCTTACTTTGAACTATCAACGAATTTAATCGTTCGTGAAACAACAAAAAGGAAGGAGGAGATCGAATGAAACAGCAACCGATTATTACAGTCGTTGGAAGTATCAACATGGATATGGTTACCATCACAAAAAAGGTCCCAGTCCAAGGAGAAACGACGTTTGGAGAACGTTTTGAGACGATTCCGGGTGGAAAGGGAGCCAACCAAGCTGTTGCTGCTGCAAGATTAGGAGGGAATGTCCAATTTATTGGGAGAGTGGGGGATGATGCTTTTGGAGTGCAGCTTCGACAGGGTTTACAAAAGGAAGGGGTTTCTGTAACAAATGTGGAACCGGTTACACATTCAAGTTCAGGTGTAGCGACTATCCTTGTATCGGATAATGATAATCGCATTATTGTCATCCCAGGAGCCAATGAACAAGTCACTCCTAAATACGTGGAAAAACATAAAGAGAAACTCCTGAAGAGTGATCTGGTATTATTACAATTTGAAATTCCGTTAGAAACCGTTCGCTATTGTTTAAATCTTTGTCATGAAGCAGGAATTCCTATCATTTTGAATCCAGCTCCGGCTAGAACATTAGATAAAGAGTTTTGGAGAAAAGCTCTGTATATTACTCCTAATGAGACCGAGGAAAAAGAATTACGTTTGGATGAGCACGAAGAGATTGCTCAGAAACTTATTGTGACGATGGGAGATAAAGGGGCGACGTTTATGGAAAACGGGTCCACCCATACGATCCCATCTTTCAAAGTAGAACCAGTTGATACAACGGGGGCGGGGGATACTTTTAATGGAGCGTTGGCGGTTGCTATTAGTGAGAAAATGCCTCTTTCAAAAGCAATTGAGTTCGCCAATGCAGCTGCAGCGCTCTCTGTTCAACGATTTGGCGCAACAGGTGGGATGCCTACACGGGAGGAACTAGAGGAATTCATATTAAAGCGGAGGTAGCTTGATGAAAAAACATGGAATACTAAATAGAGATATTGCGGAGGTTCTCGCAAAGCTTGGACATACAGATACGATTGTGATTGGAGATTGTGGTCTTCCGATTCCTGAGAATGTGAGATATATTGACCTCTCCTTGAAAAAAGGGGTACCTACTTTTTTAGATGTGTTGGAAGAAGTAGTGAATGATATGGAAGTCGAAAGTGCTATTTGTGCAGAAGAAATCAAACAGGAGAATGAAAAAGTTTACAGTGGACTGTGTAAACATATATTTCCGATTCAGTTTATGAGTCATGAACGTTTTAAAAAAGAAACACAACAGGCTAAGGTAATTATCCGAACAGGCGAGGTCACACCGTACGCGAATATCATTCTTCAGGCTGGTGTGATTTTCTAAAAGGGGTGTCTTTATGATTATTCAAATGGAAGGGGTTTCAAAATCATTTAGTGGAAACCAAGTGTTAAAAGAGGTGGCTTTTTCCTTAGAAAAAGGTGAGATTCATGCCCTAATGGGGGAGAACGGTGCCGGGAAGTCAACGATGATGAAAATCCTAACAGGCATTTATGCTCGCGATAGTGGCACAGTGGAAGTAAAAGGAAAGAAAGTCGTCTATAAAGGTCCCAAGGATGCGGAAAGAGATGGAATTGCTGTTATTCATCAGGAGTTAAATATTCTACCGGAACTGACGGTGGCAGAGAATTTGTATTTAGGAAATGAACAGACAGTAGGAAAGACAGCCTGGCTGAAAACCAAAGAGATGAACCGGAAGACGGAAGAGACGCTTCGTGATTTAGGCTTAGATGTAAAGGCAACAGAGCGAGCGGGAAATTTATCCGTTGGAAAGCAGCAAATGATTGAAATAGCGAAAGCGCTTATGACCAATGCCGACGTCATTATCATGGATGAACCTACAGCAGCTTTAACGGATCGAGAAATTCAAACATTGTTTAAAACCATTCGTGGTCTGCAGAAAAAGGGGGTTTCCTTTATCTATATTTCGCACCGAATGGAAGAGATCTTTTCTTTATGTGATCGGATTACCGTGTTACGAGATGGTCAATATGTTGGGGTGAAAAACATTCCAGAAACGAATTTTGACGAAATCGTAAGTATGATGGTAGGAAGACAGTTAGGTGGAAGGTTCCCTGAGTTAACACATGAGGCTGGAGATGTGAAGCTCGAAGTAAAAGGTTTAACTAGAATGGGTGAATTTAAAGATGTTTCATTTTCGGTTAAATCAGGTGAAATTTTAGGGATCTCAGGTTTGATGGGAGCTGGGCGCTCAGAAGTGGTGGAGACCTTATTTGGCTATCGGAAGGCTGATAGTGGGCAGATTTTGATCAATGGAAAAGAAGTCCAAATTTCTTCTCCAATTGAGGCTATAAGAAATGGCTTGGGTCTGATCACAGAGGATCGAAAAACAAAAGGACTCATCACAGACTTCTCCATTCGCGAAAACATTAGTCTAGTCAACTTAAAGTCTATCTCTACTAATGGCTTGATTTCGAAAAAGAAGGAATCAGCTTTATTGGGAAGTCTGATTAAACGATTAAGGGTTGTGTGTGCGAGTCCGGAGCAACAGGCCAAATCCCTGAGTGGGGGAAATCAGCAAAAGGTGGTCATTGCAAAGTGGCTTGGAACCAGTCCAAGTATTCTCATTTTAGATGAACCAACACGCGGGGTAGACGTTGGGGCTAAGAAAGAAATTTATACGATAATGAAAGAATTAGCCGAACAAGGAGTAGCCATTATTATGGTCTCGTCCGAACTTCCAGAAGTCATCGGTATGAGTTCAAGAGTCATGGTGATGTTTGAAGGACAGATGCAAACGATATTAGATCGAAATGAATTAAGTGAAGAACATATTATGCATTACGCCACTGGAGGCGATAAACATGTTGGGTAAAGGGAAATTTTCAGCTAATTTTGCAAAATTAGGGCCACTTATCGGCTTGGTTGTTATTGTTGTGATCATTACGATATTAAATCCAAGTTTTCTATCGGTATCAAATATTTTTAATATTTTAAGACAAGTATCCATTAACGCATTGATTGCATTTGGAATGACCTTTGTTATTTTAACGGGTGGAATTGATTTATCAGTCGGATCGATTCTCGCGTTGTCAGGGGCGGTCACAGCCACTTTGCTAGCGGCCGGAGTAGATCCTGTATTGGCTGTTGCAGCGGGCTTAGCGGTTGGAGCCATTTTGGGAGCCTTTAATGGATTGATTATTTCAAAAGGGAAAGTCGCACCATTTATTGCCACGCTTGCAACGATGACCATTTTTCGAGGCTTAACGTTAATGTTTACAGATGGAAAACCGGTTACCGGTTTAGGTGATTCTACCTTCTTTCAAATGTTAGGTAAAGGGTATTTCATGGGTATTCCTGTACCGGCTATAACGATGATGATCTCCTTTGTTATCTTATATTTGATTTTGAAAAAGACAACGTTCGGTCGCCGGGTGTACGCAGTCGGTGGGAACGAAGAAGCCGCTATATTATCGGGAATTAAAGCGGATCGAATTAAAATCTATGTTTACTCGTTAACTGGATTTTTATCCGCGCTTGCTGGGGTCATCCTCATGTCAAGATTGAACTCCGCACAGCCGACGGCAGGCACTATGTATGAATTAGATGCGATTGCGGCTGTTGTCTTAGGTGGAACTAGTTTAACGGGTGGTAGAGGTTGGATCGTAGGTACTCTTATTGGGGCCTTGATTATAGGAGTCTTAAACAATGGGCTCAATCTGTTGGGAGTCAGTTCCTTCTTCCAGCAAGTCGTTAAAGGTGGGGTTATCTTACTTGCGGTACTAATGGATCGCAAAAAGAATGCTTAAAAGAAATAAGGATCACGGAAGCGTGATACGTGGTCCTATCTTTTAGGCAGAAGGTTTAAGGAAAAACATAAAAATTAAGGGAGAGTGTGTATCATGAAGAAATGGGTCATGTTCGTATCATTATTAATGTTAGCTTTTGTTACAGCTTGTTCAATGGAATCACCAGCAGGCAACTCCGAATCAGAGAGTGGTTCAAAAGATAGTGGAGACGGAGAATACACGATTGGCTTTTCGATTTCGACGTTAAATAATCCATTTTTCGTTACTCTACAAGAGGGAGCGGATGCGAAGGCAAAAGAGCTAGACGTCAATTTAGTTGTGCTTGATGCACAAGATGATGATGCGAAACAAGTAAGTGACGTGGAGGACTTAGTTCAACGCGGCGTTGATATCATTTTAATTAATCCAACAGATTCTGCTTCAGTAGCGGCAGCAGTTGGAGTGGCGAACAGCGCAGGCATCCCTGTTATTACTGTAGACCGTGGGGCTGATTCAGGAGAAATTGTTACTCATATTGCTTCTGATAACATAGCTGGTGGAGAAATGGCTGCAGAACTTTTAGTTGAATTAGTAGGAGAGGGAGCGAAGGTTGCTGAATTAGAAGGCATCCCAGGTAGTTCCGCTGCACGTGAACGTGGAGAAGGTTTCCACATTGTTGCGGGAGGATCGCTTGATGTCGTTTCTTCTCAAACAGCAAACTTTGACCGTTCTGTAGGATTAAATGTAATGGAGAACATTCTTCAAAGTAACCCTGATATTGTTGGCGTATTTGCTCATAATGATGAAATGGCTCTAGGTGCTTTAGAAGCAGTTGAAGCAGCTGGAAAAGGAAGCGATATTGTCGTGATTGGATTTGATGCAACAGACGATGCAGTTGCTGCCGTGGAAGATGGTCGTTTAGCAGGTACAGTTGCACAACAACCTATCCTTATAGGTTCATCTGCCATTGAAGCAGCGTTACGAGTGTTAAATGGGGAAGAGGTTGAGGAGAATATTCCGGTGGAGTTGGAATTGGTGAAGTAGTTTTATTTGCCTGACCGTCATGCGGTGCCAGGAACTCCTCAAATATTGTAAGAACTTGTTGATAGGTTGAAATATTTAAAAATGAAGGCTGACTATTTAGTATAAATGGTTGGCTTTCTTTTTTAAAGTATACAGGTATTGGTAAAGGGTTATTTTTTGGTAGTTATATAACTTTTAATAATGGGCTTTAAGCTTTTATTGTAAACTAACGGACTTCTTCAAATCGTGTCGAGTCATCAGACAATAAATCAGGCCACTTCTCTCTTTTCATTCATTCACGCCTGTTCCCCTTAGAAGCCATTAAGTAGAATAGAAATGGATAGCTCTTATTTATCGCCAGGAATTAGTTCACAATATTGGTGAATTTTTCATTAAGAAGGTAATATGAAGTTGACTAGATACCCTAATAGGTATATAGTGTACCTATTAGGGTATCTTAGTGGGGAGGAGTATACCTCAAATGAAGAATGTAGAAAAACGTTGTTCGAATAACCAGTGAGGAATTAATAAAGGGACAACAGATGGTAAAAAGGCTAAAGTGTCACCTCCAATATGACCAGCTGTATACCTTTGGTTCCTGGTAGGAGCTATATTTATTATCTATAGTATTATGGGTACTGTATTCTCAATTTTTTAGAGGGATATCGTGAACTAAGAAAGGTTCTTTCTTTAGCTATATAGCAATGGAGAAGTGCATGTGAAAATGCACTTTTTTTGTTTTCTTAAACGTTTCTTAATATTCACAAAGTATAACTTGAGATAAAGGAGGAGCTTTATGGAGGAGTTTTTAATTATTGGTTCGATACGTTTGCCTATCAAATGGATCTTTATTGGCGTTGCACTAGTAGCAGCATATTTAGCAATGAACATTCGTTTAAGTCGGTTAAATTTAGAAAAAACCCCACTATTAGATACGGTATTTAATGCGCTATTTTATGGTTTTATCGTTTGGAAACTAAGTTATGTATTGTTCAATCCGGTTCATGCCTTTGCCTATCCAATAGGGATTCTATATTTTGATGGTGGTCAGAAAGGAATGTTGTTAGGAGTTCTAATGGGCTTCATTTATATTTACTTTCAATCTACTAAGCAGAGCATAGGAATAGTAACTTATGTGAATCTTACTTTCATTGGCTGGCTTGCAGGGAGCGCAACGTATTTTATTTATCTATTCCATACAAATTATAGTTACTACTCTGGTCAGATTATTTTAGCTGGGTGGCTAATATTTTCTATGTCGAAGAATAAAGAAGTAGATTATGGAAAAGAGTTATCCAACAGCCTATTAATTTATAGTCTAGGTCAAATCTTTTTAGGTTATTTGACTCATATAAAACCAGTTATATTTGGGTTCACAAATCTCCAAATTGGTTTTATCCTATTGGTTCTACTTATGCTAATCGTACAGAAAAGTAAAAGGAGTGAGATGAATCGATAATTTATCCATTTTAGTAGCCCTTACTGCAGGACTTCTTTCTTTCTTTTCACCCTGTGTATTTCCGTTACTTCCTGCTTACATTGCTACGTTAACAGGTTCTACAGTCTCTGATAAGGTCAATGTAGATAAGAAACTAGTATTTACTAGATCAATAAGCTTTATTTTGGGATTTAGTATCATCTTCGTACTTTTAGGAGTATCCGCAAGTTTCATAGGTCAATTGTTCATGGAAAATAGAAATATTGTTGAAAAAATAAGTGGACTCCTTATTATCATTTTTGGACTTCAAATGGTAGGTCTTTTACAACTTAAATTCCTCATGCGGGAAAAAAGAATACATATGCAATCTAAAAGGGCTGGTGCAGGACCTTCCTTTTTAATTGGAATGGCTTTTGCATTTGGATGGACTCCATGTGTCGGTGTTGTGTTATCTTCTATTTTACTATTAGCTGCTTCGCTAGAAACAGTAAGTAGTGGTGTGATCTTATTGTCAGTGTATTCACTAGGATTAGGGATACCCTTTTTAATGGTATCGATACTTGTGACCTACTCATTGAAAGTTGTAAAAAATATTAATTCAATTTTACCTAAATTAAGTGTAGTTAATGGTTGGATTTTAATCGGTTTAGGTTTGCTTCTATTTACAGGTCAATTTCAAAGGATTAGTGCATGGCTTGCAACTTTCACCTATTATGGTTGAGGAAAGGAAAATAAAAGATGAAAAAACAAAAGAATGTGATTGTGATCCTCCTTTTAGTTGGTCTAATAGGATGGGGGTTAATGGATTTACGTGTAGAAAGTGGGAATGAACCGAATAGTGAAACGAATGTAGTAGATGTTGAAGTAGGATTAAACCAAGGAAATTTGGCACCGGACTTTGAATTAGAAACATTAGAAGGAGAGTCATTGAAGTTATCAGACTTTAGAGGGGAAAAAGTAATCCTAAACTTATGGGCAACTTGGTGCCCACCATGTCGAGCTGAAATGCCCCATATGCAAGACTACTATGAGAAATATAAGAATGATGGAGTTACCATATTGGCAGTTAATTTAACAACTCAAGAGCGAAATAAAGATGCGGTAAGGCCTTTTGTGTATGAAGAATTTCAATTAACATTTCCAGTTGTATTAGATGTGGATGGTGAGATCGGAGCGATGTATCAAGCTTATTCTATACCAACAACTTATGTCATTGATACGGAGGGGTTCGTTCAAAATAAAGTGATTGGACCCATGTCTTTTGAAATGATGGAAACAATGATAAACAATATTAATTAATACGAGATGTGGAGGTTCGGAGTGAACACTAAGGGCAAATCTATTTTAATTGTAGAAGATGATCATAAAATTAGACAATTAATTAAGATCTATCTTGAAAAAGAAGGTTATGATGTGCGGGAAGCAAGAGACGGAAAAGAAGGCATTGACATGTTTGAACGGTACGATCCATGTTTTACGATTATTGATTTAATGCTTCCTGAGGTCAGTGGAGAAGAGGTTTGTAAATGGATTAGGACAGAGAAGAAAAGTGATAGTCCGATTATCATGGTTACAGCTAAGGTGGAAGAAAAGGATCGGATTAATGGACTCAGAATGGGGGCTGATGATTATATAACAAAGCCATTTAGTCCCAATGAACTTGTTGCTCGTGTCGAAACTGTGTTGCGTCGAACAGAGAATCGTTGTCATAAAATTAGTTATCAAGGGATAACAGTGAAGCCTTTAAAGGGAGAAGTGAATTTTAATGGAACGAAACTTCCTTTAACAAATAATGAAAGCAAATTACTATATATGTTCATGAAGCACCCAAATCAAATCCTATCTAGAGAACAGATGATCGAGGAACTTTATCCAAATGTTGAGAAAGATATTACGAATCGGACAATTGATGTCCACATCCGAAATCTTAGGGAAAAACTAGAGCAAGTAGACGCTCCAGATTGTATTAAAACAGTTCGGGGCATGGGGTATCAGTTTGTTGCCTTTTAAACAAATCGTAAAAAGAATGTTAAAAATGAACCTTATGTTGAAGCTAACGGTAATTAATAGCATCGTTGTCGGATTGGTCATTTGGATTGTTGGTGTATCTGTAAAAGATTTTGCTTGCTATTTAATAGAACAAGAAAATGCTCTCTCAGCTGAACAAAGGTTGAATTTTACAAATCAATTGGATTCTTACCTCGTATATGCTGTTATTCTTTCAATTTTCATTGCAGCGGTTGTTCATTTCTATTTTATACGTTCGCTATTATACCCATTAAGTACATTAACGGAGGCGACAAAAGAGATTGCAAAAGGGAACGATCCAGCGATTATTTATAACAAAAATTCTGATGAAGTCGGTCAATTAACAAGGCACTTTAATGAAATGGTAAGGAAAATAAAAAAAGTAGAGGAATCACGTGAGAAAATGACTCAAGATGTTGCTCATGAATTAAGAACTCCTTTAACAAATATCAATGGCTATTTAGAGGCGTTAAGGTCAGGAGTAATAAATGGAAATCAAGATCTATACGATTCTCTTTTCGAAGAGTCGAAGAGGCTAACAAGTCTTGTTGAACAAATGCAACAACTTAATGTTTGGAAAAATGAATATGGCAGCTCTGTAAATTATGAGTGCTTATCTATTCGTCCACTTATTGAAAGCCAAGTTGAAATTTTTCGCTTGGAATTTCAGAAACAATCGATCCAAATCAAGGTTAGCATAGAAGATAAACAGTTACATGCTGATAAAGAGGGATTGAAACAGGTCGTAACAAACTTAATTGAAAACGTCCTTAATTATGATAAAGGGGGATGGATGGAAATCAAAGGTTTTATGAGTGAGAAGGGATATCTAATTCAAGTAAAAAATGAAGGACTCCCTATCCCAATTGAAGATCCGAACCAACCTTTTGAACGTTTTTATCGAGCTGACCTTTCACGGAATCGTAATTTAGGAGGGTCTGGGTTAGGACTATCGATCGTCAAAGAGATTATTAAAAGTCATAACGGAGAAGTAGGCCTAAAAACGAGTCAAAATGTTCATACCTTTTGGTTTACGTTACCGACAGAGAACAAGGAGGAGGACGCATGATAATAACTAACATCACTCTATTTACGATGTCAGCTTGTCCCTTAGGTAGAACGATGAGGCATGTTTTGGAAGAGATTACTGCCTTATTACCTGAGCTAACATTTTCGATTGTGTTTATTGATCAAGAACCTGAGGTAACGAATGAGGCACGGATCATTCATAATCCTACTACGTTGTTTCGAGATAAATATGGAAAAGAAGTTAATCGGGTTGAGGGATTTAAGGAAACAGACGAGGTCATACAACTCATTAAAACTAAAAAAAATCATACAACCTTACCAAGTGGAGGAGCCAAACGAGAGAAAAGTGTAGAATCTTATACTATCTATTTGCTTAATGGTGACGGACTTGAAGCGGTTGACATAGAGTTTGCTAATCCAACAGCAGTTAAAACGCCTCGTATCACAGCAATCAACTTGTTATTAGAAGCTGATTTTCAACCATTAATGAACCCGTTTCCAGATAGTGCTACTTTAGAATTAGTTGAGTTTGAAGAAGATTTAGCACGAGTTTATATTAACCATGAGGAAAAAACAATTTCAGAAGGTAACGCGTACAAGATGAAAAGGTGTCTACAACAAACATTACACTCATACGGCACTAAAAAAATTGAGCTGGTTATAAAAAACCATAATAGTTTCTAATTTATCGTAAAGGACCTTAAACATTGTTTGAGGTCCTTTATAATTATTTAATTTGTAAAAGAGATTTTAACGCATTGTGTTCCTCATTAATCTCATTTTACACTAATTGACAAAAGCTAATCGCCAAGCGAAATTAAATTTTTGGGTTAACTAACTGAATTTAGCAAAGTTTTTTTGAAGAAGGAAAAATGTATTTTTTTGAAATGATAACTATGTACCACTCTTTTTTATCTGCACTTAGAGGAGGGAAATATACAATATGTCAATAAATACACAATTGAAGAAATTACACCAAACGAAGTATCACACCGTATAAATGAAGGCAAGCAGGATAGCATCATTGATGTTCATGAACCTGAAGAAATAGCAGAAGGAGACATTTCTGGCATTCACCATATCACACTTGGAGAGATTAAGGATCGACTTAGTGAAATTGATAAAAGCAAAGAACATATCTTAGTTTGTCGGTCTAGTGCTAGAAGTGGAAGAGCTGCTGAATTCTTGAAAGGCAAAGGATTTAAGGTGAAGAATATGGTAGGTGGAATGTTGGATTGGGAAGGCGATCTAGAAAGAAAATAAAGATGTTAGGGAGGTGAAGAATTTGGAAGTAACAGTAAATAAAACGTTAGATGCAAAAGGTCTAGCGTGTCAATGCCAATTGTTAAAACAAAAAAAGGAAATCAATACGCTTGAACCCGGTCAAGTCATGGAAATACAAGCGACTGATAAAGGTTCAACCACTGATATAAAAGCATGGGCAGATAGTACAGGTAATCAATACCTTGGAACGATTGAAGAGGGAGATACGTTAAAACATTATCTTCGAAAAGCAAGCTCAGAAGAAGAAAAAACAGAAACCAAACATCCTCATGTTGTGACGCTTGATGAACTTTCTAAAAAATAGAAAGTGATGAAAAAATCACCATTTTAGATGTTAGAGAATCTGCAGAATACGCTTTTGGGCATATTCTGGGAGCTGTTCATATTCCGTTAGGAGAACTTGAAGAGCGCTTTGAAGAGTTAGATAAAAATGGTGAAGTCCATGTTGTGTGTCGCACTGGTAGAAGAAGTGATTTCGCAGCACAAAAGCTTACTGAAAAAGGATTCAATCATGTGAGAAATGTGGTACCTGGTATGAAAGAATGGACGGGCCCCAACAAATAAACTTCATTAAACAGGGAGAGAGAGAGTATCATTGAAAATGGCAATTATCGCTGCAAATGGTGGAATATTTGATGCTTACAAAGTTTTTAATATCGCAACAGCAGCCGCTGCAACTGATGCTGAGGTTGAAATATTTTTCACTTTTGAAGGATTAAACTTAATTCATAAAGAGGCAAATAAAAACCTTCCAATGCCTACAGGAAAAGAACATCTCCAAGAAGGCTTTAAGAAGAACAATGTCCCTCCAGTTGATGAACTTGTTTCAATGGCAACAGAAATGGGTGTAAAAATGATTGCTTGTCAAATGACAATGGATGTCATGAGTTTAGAGAAGGAACATTTTATTGAGGGAATTGATGTTGGTGGTGCCGTGACATTTTTGACGTATGCAAAAGATGCTGACGTGACCCTGACATTTTAATAAAGAACTATAGGAGGGGAAACCATGACGACAACAACTGCGATGAAAGGAATCAATGTTAAAAAGTTAACAAAAAAGATTCTTAATGGCGATCAAATATTTATTTTAGACGTAAGAAACACAGGTGATTTTGACGATTGGAAAATTGAAGGGGAAAACGTCCATATTATTAACAAGCCTTACTTTGATTTAATTGACAGTCTTGATCCGATTATGGATCAACTGCCTAAAGATCAGCCGATCTATGTTATTTGTGCGAAGGGAGGTTCGTCTGAATTTGTCGCTGAACAAATTGCAGAAGCTGGGTATGATCATGTTTATTCTATTGAAGGCGGAATGAAAGCTTGGAGTGAATATTTAGAGCCCATTAAAATAGGTGATTTAACAGGTGGCGGTACTATTCATCAATTTGTTCGAATTGGTAAGGGGTGTTTATCCTATTTAGTTGAATCAAATGGAGAAGCAGCTATCATTGATGCAGCACGTATGATTGAACCTTATGAACAATTTATTAGCGAACATAACTTGAAGCTAACTCACCTACTAGATACGCACCTTCATGCTGATCATATTTCCGGCGGACGAACTTTAGCTGAAAAGGTAGGTGCTGAGTATCACTTACCACCAAAGGATGCTGAAGAAGTAACGTATTCATATACGAAGCTCGAAGATGGAAATGAGATCAAGGTTGGGAAAGTGTTAATCAAAGCTATTTATTCGCCTGGACATACGATAGGGAGTACGTCCTTTATTGTTGATGATCAATATCTTTTAACTGGAGATATTTTATTTATTGATTCAATTGGGCGCCCTGATTTAGCGGGAAAAGCTGAAGATTGGGTGGCAGATCTTAGACAAACCCTTTATGACCGGTACAAACAATTAGCAGATAATCTGATTGTCCTACCTGCCCACTACATGGGAATTAATGAAATGAACAAAGATGGGAGCGTATCAGAAGAATTAGGTAAGTTGTATAAAGAAAATCATGGGTTGAACATCAATGATGAAAATGAATTTAGAAAAACCGTTTCAGAAAATTTACCACCACAACCAAACGCTTACCAGGAAATTCGAGAGACGAATATGGGCAAGGTCAATCCTGATCTTGAGGAACAACGGGAGATGGAGATTGGGCCAAATCGCTGTGCAGTACGTTAAGGAGGAATGACAAGATGGAAGTGACTAAAGTTTTAGATGCAAAAGGTCTTGCGTGTTCAATGCCGATTGTGAAGACGAAAAAGGCAATGGATGAGTTACAGTCTGGAGAAGTGTTGGAAATACAGGCTACCGATAAGGGAGCTAAAAACGACCTTGTTGCTTGGGTAAATTCGGGTGGTCATGAATTGTTAAGTGATAAAGAAGAAGACGGAGTGTTCACTTTTTATATTAAAAAGTCTTAACCTTCGTCCTACTATGAGGATTACTCTTCATAGTAGGATTTTAAACAAAGTAAGGACATTGTTAAATGCCTCTAGTTGTCTTTAACAGGTATCTCCTCTTAGGTCTAATCTATACATAAAATTTAAATTATTGACAAATTAGCTCAATAAACCTAAAATAGGTGTAGGGGTATAGGTATATAATAAATAAAAAGAGAGGAAGGAACCTTATGTTTAAAAAGTTAATTCCAGCATTGGAATGGATGCCAAATTATAAACGGTCGGATTTAAGCGGAGATATGTCAGCGGGGTTAATCGTTGCGATTATGCTTATTCCACAAGGGATGGCATATGCAATGTTAGCTGGATTACCACCGGTTATTGGGTTGTACGCTTCTACTATTCCACTTCTTATCTATGCATTATTTGGAACGTCGAGACAATTAGCGGTTGGTCCCGTTGCGATGGTGTCATTATTAGTACTAGCAGGGGTATCTACGATTGCAGAACCTGGAACAGATGAATATATCTCGTTGGTGTTACTTTTAATGCTTATGATAGGTATGATTCAGTTTCTAATGGGAGTGCTTAGGCTTGGTTTCTTAGTAAACTTCTTATCTCATGCTGTAATTAGTGGTTTTACTTCAGCAGCCGCAATCATTATTGGATTAAGTCAGTTGAAGCATTTACTTGGAGTGAAACTAGAAGCAGATAAAGATGTATTTAAGATTTTATTCGAGTCAATAAGCAGGGTTTCTGAAATAAATCCAATAACATTAACCATTGGATTGGTTAGTATTCTCATATTGATTGGATTAAGAAAGTTTGTACCTAAAATTCCAGGTCCGCTTGTGGTCGTCGTCCTAAGTATTAGTGCAATCTACGTGTTACAGCTGCAACAAGCAGGAGTGAAAATTGTTGGTGAAGTACCAAAAGGTCTGCCGTCATTATCGCTACCTGTATTTACACTAGATGCTGTTATGGCACTTCTTCCTATCGCACTTGCCATATCTTTCATCGGTTTTATGGAATCGATTGCGATGGCAAAGGCAATAGCGGCTAAAGAAAAATATAAAGTAGTTCCCAATAAGGAGCTAGTAGGGTTAGGGCTTGCTAATATTGGTGGTTCTTTCTTTGCAGGATATCCTGTAACAGGAGGATTTTCCCGTTCAGCTGTGAACTATCAATCTGGGGCAAAGACACCACTTGCGACAATAATTACGGCTATTCTTATTATCCTAACCTTATTATTTTTCACTGGTTTCTTTTACTATCTTCCTAATGCAGTGTTAGCTGCGATCATTATGGTTGCTGTATACAGTCTAATCGATGTGAAAGAAGCAAAACATTTGTTTAAAATCAAAAGTGTGGACGGTTGGACGTGGGTAATTACTTTTATTGCTACGCTAACGATTGGGATTGAGCAAGGGATATTAATTGGAGTAGTATTTTCCTTACTTGTTTTTATCGTTCGGAGTGCGTATCCTCATGTCGCAGAGTTAGGGTATTTACAAGAAGAAAATGTGTTCCGTAATATTAAACGCTACCCAGAAGCAAAAGTAGACCCAGAAGTTATGATTTTCCGTGTAGATGCTTCATTATACTTTGCGAATATGACCTTTTTAGAAGATAAACTATGTGAACGTGTAGGAGAAAATCCTGAGACGAAGTGGATTATTTTAGATTTTTCAGGTGTGAACTCCATAGACGCTGTAGCGATACATTCATTAGAAGAAATAATGGAGTCATGTAGAAAAGGGGATATTGCATTTCTTTTTGCGGGAATTAAAGGTCCTGTGATGGATTTACTGAAGAAAGCGAATTGGGATGAAAAATATGGGGAAAATTTAAGGCATTTATCGGTTGAGCACGCGCTTAATGCAATTAACAAATAGAAGGAGAGGAGCAAAGATGGAGGGACTTGAATTAAGAAAGAAAAATGAGGAATTTATACAAAGGATTAAAGAACAAGACCCAACATTCTTTGATGAGTTAAAAAAAGGTCAAACACCAGAATTCTTTGTCTTATCTTGCAGTGACTCGCGTGTTAGTCCTTCTGTCATTACGCAAATGCCTTTAGGACACATGTTTGTCCATCGAAATATTGCTAATCAAGTGGTAACGGAAGATGAAAGTTTTTCGGCTAGTCTATATTATGCGTTGAAACACTTAAAGGTAAAAAAGATTGTCATTAAAGGTCATACCGACTGCGGAGGCGTAAAAGCCGCTTGGTTAGAGAACGATGAGCAGGAGCTACAGGGTTGGATTTCGAGAGTTCGCGCTAGTCTACCTGATAAAAGTACGACGTTAGAAACAGTATCATTGGATGAATTAACGAAGCTAAATGTTTTAAAACAAGTCGAAAGATTAATGGAGCACCCTATTTATAAGGAATACGGGACTGATATAGAAGTTTTAGGATGTTTATTTCATGTCGAGTCAGGGGAATTGGAAAGGGTGTTTCCGCATGAGAATTAATTGGTTCTTAAAGTTGTTCTCTAAATAAGGTATCTATTTTTTTAAAAGTTAACATTGCAAAAAGTAATACGTTGTTTTTACTGGTACCAATAACTCATAAAGGAGAGAAAAATATGTTTGATTATACTGTCGATACAGTAAGTGGAATGGAAGAAACAATTGAGAAGTTAAAAACAAATTTGATGGAAGAGCAATTTGGAGTCTTGTGGGAATTTGATATCCAAGCAAAGTTACAAGAAAAAGGATTGGAATTTAACGATCCATATAAAGTGTTAGAAGTATGTAACCCCCACGAAGCGAAACGAGTATTAGATAGAAACAAAATGGTTGGATACTTCCTGCCTTGTAAGATAGTAGTATATAACGATAATGGAAAAACGAAAATTGGAATGCCAAAACCTACTTCATTAATACAGTATGTAAATGATGAAGATTTAAATGGAATAGCTGCAGATATCGAGAAAAGACTGATTTCTGCTATCGATAAAAGCATTTGATGCATATAAAGTCTCTTGTGAAAAGTCTAACTTAGTAGCAAGAGGCTTGTTTTACAAGTTAGGAGGTCTATTCAAATGAATCAATCCGATGAATCTAAATATATTCAACAACACTTAGCAAATGAAAGAACGTATTTAGCTTGGATTAGAACAGCCATTGCTATTATTGGAGTAGGATTCTTAGCAACAACCCTACACTTTAATACGCTAATGAATGAGTTTTTAGACAATACAATTGCGATGTTTATTAGTTTATTTTCTCTTTTGTTGGGGCTATCAACAATTTTCTTTGCTACATTTGTTTATTACCGAAATCGAAAGGCTATAAATAGCCAAACGTTTCATTCTTCCTATAAAATTATCTTCTATATGACATTCATCATTACGGCTATATTGGTATTATTTGGTATATATTATTTTTTTGTTAACACCCCTTGACTTTATACCCTGAGGGGTATAATATATGAAATATAAAGAGCGAAGGGGGTTAAGGTAATGAAGAAATATAGTTCCTATATTCTGCCACTTGTATTCATTATCGGTTTTCTTGGCTATAAGTTAATTCCAACAATAGGGGTAGAACAAGTTAGTACAGAACAACTTGCTAACATGATGACGTATGCATCTGATGACGTTTTCTATGTTGATGTACGAGAACCTCATGAATTTCAAGAGTCCCATATAGAAGGAATGACTAATGTTCCTCTTAGTGAGTTAGAAAGCAATTATCATCTAATTCCTGCTGATCAAACCATTGTGATTATATGTAGAAGCGGGAATAGAAGCCTACAAGCCTTAAATAAACTTAAAGAATTTGGGTATCAAAATTTAGTTAATGTAAAAGGTGGAATGCTTGCTTGGGAAGGGGAAGTAACAAATTAGTTACTTCTTAGGTTAACAATATGACCATCTTCATAATTGTGCTATTATTAATAGGATCAAATATTTTATATAAAAGATTTGTGCCAGTGCTTTGTTTAGCGCGTATGGATATAGAAAACTTCAGTGATGAAAAAACGATTTTACTCGATGTAAGAGGTTATCTTCAGGCTCATAAAAAGCCTATCAACGGTTCTTATAATATACCTTTGCCATATATAAAAAGGAATTTCCGTGAACTTGAAGGGAAACTTGTTTGTATTATTGGTTCAGATATGTTAGATGTAACGATAAGCGCTCGTTTTTTAAAAAGTAAAGGTGTTAAAGTAGCTGGATATCATATAGAGGATAAAAAATATAGTAAGCAAATGAATTGCAGAGATAGGAGGGAAATTCATGGAATACACTGATCAAATGAAAAATAGAGTGAAACGCATAGAGGGGCAAGTGAAAGCTATTTTAAGAATGATGGAAGAAGGAAAGGATTGTAAGGATCTCGTTGTTCAACTTTCTGCAGCAAGAAATGCGCTAGACCGGACAATTGGTGTTGTTGTTAGTAGCAATTTGGAGCACTGTGTCAGAGAACAGATCGAAAAAGGGGAAGATACTGAAAAATTCATCCAAGAAGCTGTTAATTTATTAGTAAAAAGCAGGTAAAAAGATAAATATTAAAGGGTTGACAGGGGGAATGAAAGTAAGTTAATATACCCCTATAGGTACACCCTTAGTGAAGTAAAGAAAATTGTTGTTAGCTAAGAAAAAGGTTGACTATATTTTTTTAATCAGATATGATACCTATATGGGTATATGTATTGATGATAATTAGGAGGAAACAATATGAAATCAGATAAAGTTCTCGACGCAAAAGGGTTAGCTTGTCCAATGCCGATCGTGCGTACTAAAAAGGCAATCAACGAATTAGAAGCTGGGAAAATTTTAGAAATACATGCGACTGATAAAGGGGCCAAGAATGATTTAGCAGCTTGGGCAAAGTCAGGTGGTCATGAATTACTTACAGATGTAGAGGAAGATGGAGTTTTAAAGTTTTGGATTAAAAAAGGCTAGGTTAAATTTTTTTAATCGGGCAGATACCTATGAGGGTATGAGAAATATAAATGACAAAGGGGAGAGCAACATGACAGACAAAAAGAAAACAACGATTATTTTATTTAGTGGTGATTATGATAAAGCAATGGCAGCTTTTATTATCGCAAACGGTGCTGCAGCTTATGATCATGAAGTAACAATCTTCTCAACATTTTGGGGATTAAACGCATTTAGAAAAGATGAACAAGTACCAGTCAAAAAAGGGTTCTTGGAAAAAATGTTTGCGAAAATGATGCCACGAGGCGCTGATAACATGGGACTTTCAAACATGAACTTCGCTGGAATGGGTCCAAAAATGATTAAACATGTCATGAAGAAGCATAATGCAATGCCTTTACCGGATCTAATTGAAATGGCAAAAGAACAAGGAGTCAAACTTGTGGCATGTACGATGACGATGGACCTTTTAGGACTGCAGCAAGATGAATTAATTGATGGGTTAGAATACGCGGGAGTAGCTGCATATCTAGCTGATGCTGAAGAAGGAAATGTGAACTTATTTATTTAACCCAAGGGGGTACTTGAATTGGATTTAGTTATTAATATCCTATTTGGTCTTATCGTAGCATTCTTCTTAATCAATAAGTTCATGCCTGTTAAAGGTGTAAAACAAATTTCAGCGAGTGAGCTAAAAAAAGAGTTAAAGAGAAAAGATGTTCAATTTATTGATGTAAGAACATCTGGTGAGTTTTCTAGAAATAAAATTAACACATTTAAAAATATGCCTCTTCATGAGCTTTCTCAGAAGGCAAGCCAGTTATCAAAAGAGAAAGAGGTTGTTGTTATTTGCCAGAGTGGAATGCGCAGCAATAAGGCAACAAAAGTATTAAGAAAAATGGGTTTTCAAAAAATAACAAACGTAAAAGGTGGTATGAGCGCTTGGAACTAACGTTAGGAGGAGATCAGTTATGAGAGAAATCACACCAAAAGAAGTAGAACGTCTCGTTAACCCTAATATTATTGATGTTCGTGAAACGGATGAGGTAGCAGCAGGGCGTATAGCTGGGGTTGTAAACATCCCGCTTGGATTACTAGAGTTTCGTCTTCAAGAATTAGATAAAACGAAAGAATATATTATCGTTTGTCGCTCTGGTGCTAGAAGTGGAAGAGCCACCGAATTTCTATCAAGTCGCGGGTTTCATGCTACTAATATGGTTGGAGGTATGATGAACTGGGAAGGGAACGTTCAGTAAATTTTTTTGAAGGTAATTATACCAATGTAGGTATTCATTCTAAGGAGGAATAGTAAATGAAAACTATTAAATTTGATCAACTAGTAGATGCAAAAGGATTAGCATGTCCAATGCCAATCGTTCGTACAAAAAAAGCGATGAATGACCTCGAACCAGGAAAAGTATTAGAAATTCAAGCAACAGATAAAGGGTCAACTGCTGATATTAAAGCGTGGGCACAGAGCACTGGACATCAATATTTAGGAACCGTTGAAGAGGGTGATGTTTTAAAACATTATCTTCGTAAGGCGACGGGGGAAGAAAAAGAAGAGAAGAAACACCCACATGTTGTAAACAACGAGGAACTTCAAGCGAAATTAGTTAACAATGAAGATATTCTAGTGTTAGATGTTCGTGAATCAGCTGAATATGCCTTCAATCATATTCCAGGGGCAAAATCTATTCCGCTTGGTGAGCTTGAGAATCGTTTAAATGAACTAAGCGAGGATGAAGATATTTATGTTGTGTGTCGTACTGGAAGCCGTAGTGATTTAGCCGCCCAAAAGTTAACAGAAGCTGGATTTAAAACAGTCATTAATGTCGTGCCAGGCATGAGTGAATGGGGTCATCCAACAGATAGTCTTAATAAATAGGAGGGGTCAATCATGAATCAGATTACTGTTTATACATCTAATCACTGTCGTTATTGTGTGATGTTAAAAAACTTTTTATCAGATCAAAACATTTCCTTTCAAGAAGTGAATGTAGAAACAAATCCTGCCATTATGCAGCAACTTGTAGAAAAAACAGGTCAATTAGGGGTTCCACAAACGGAAGTAAACGGCCAGTGGGTTGTTGGTTATGATCCCAATAGCGTTATGTCAGCATTGAGAAAATAATAGGAGGTTGAAAAAATGAATAGAAAATTAGCAATTATCACAAGCAATGGTGGATTATTTGATGCGTACAAAGTATTCAATGTAGCAACAGCTGCAGCTGCAACAGACCAAGAGGTAGCGATATTCTTTACCTTTGAAGGTCTAAATCTAATTCATAAAGAAGCATACGGTCAATTACCAATGCCAGAGGGGAAAGAGCATTACCAAAAGGGTTTTGAAAAAGCCAATGTTCCAGCGATCCCTGAACTCGTGGCAATGGCCCAAGAAATGGGGGTTAAACTAATTGGCTGTCAAATGACAATGGATGTTATGGAGCTAGAAAAAGATGCATTTGTTGATGGAATTGAAGTGGGTGGAGCCGTTACGTTCTTAGAATTCGCCAAGGATGCGGATGTAACGTTAACCTTTTAATTAAATTTTTTTAAAGAAAAATATACTACTGGGGGTATAAATGATGACAGTAAAAGCAATGAACTCAAAAGAAATAGCAAGAAAAGTAATCGAAAAGAAAGAGCTATTTATTCTAGATGTTCGTAATGAAGGGGATTTCGCTGATTGGAAAATTGAAGGAGAGAACTTTGATTACTTTAATATTCCTTATTTTGAGCTATTAGATGGTGTAGAAGAAATCATGGATAAAATTCCAGCAGATAAAGAAGTCTTAGTCGTTTGTGCGAAAGAAGGTTCTTCGATGATGGTAGCAGAGATGTTGTCTGATGAAGGACTAGATGTTTCTTATCTTAAAGGTGGAATGAAGACTTGGAGTGAATATTTAGAGCCAGTTAAAGTAGGGGACCTAAAAGACGGTGGTAAGCTATATCAATTTGTCCGTCTAGGTAAAGGCTGTCTATCTTATATGGTTGTTTCAAATGGGGAAGCAGCCATTATCGATGCAACACGTATGGCAGATGTGTATGTGAACTTTGCTAAAGAAATCAATGCAAAAATCACACACGTATTTGATACTCATCTACATGCTGATCACATTTCTGGAGGCAGAAAAATTGCCGAAGCAACTGGTGCAACGTACTGGTTACCTCCAAAGGATGCAGGTGAAGTTGTGTTTGAATATGCGGCACTTGAAGGTGGGAATGACGTAGTGATTGGAAACTCAACAATCAACATTCATGCTCTTTACTCACCTGGTCACACAATCGGATCGACTTCATTTGTTATCGATGAAAAATACCTATTATCCGGAGACATTCTCTTCATTGATTCAATTGGAAGACCTGACCTAGCAGGACTTGCTGAAGATTGGGTAGGAGATTTACGTGAGTCGCTTTATAAGCGTTATAGAGAACTATCAGAAGAGTTGATTGTTTTACCGGCTCACTTTATGATCATCGAAGAGTTAAATGAAGATGGAAGTGTTGCAGAAAAACTAGGCACACTATTTGCTCAAAATCATGGTTTAAATATTGAAGATGAAAATGAGTTTAGATCAATGGTGACAGAAAACTTACCGCCACAACCAAACGCGTATCAAGAAATTCGTGAAACAAATATGGGAAAAATCACTCCAGATGAAGAAAAACAACGTGAAATGGAAATTGGACCAAACCGTTGTGCGGTTAGATAACAACGATAAAAAAATAGAAGTTAATAACTGGAGGTTTTATAGATGAATTCAGATAAAGTCTTAGATGCAAAAGGATTAGCATGTCCAATGCCAATCGTTCGTACAAAGAAAGCAATGACTGAACTTGAGTCAGGTCAAGTCTTAGAAATTCATGCGACTGATAAAGGAGCAAAAAATGACCTAGCAGCATGGGCGAAGTCTGGCGGTCATGAGTTACTATCAGATATGGAAGAAGATGGTGTATTAAAGTTCTGGATTAAAAAAAGCTAAAGAAAAGGGAACCGGTTTGGTTCCCTCTTTTCTTTTAAAAGGAAGTAGTTCAGGAATGTTAGGGATTGGTGGAGGGATCAATTATTAAATATTCCATGCTCTTTTTATCCCACGATTATTTGTTAAATCATGTGATTAAACTATAACTTTTTAATGGAGGGTATATAAGATGGTTAAAATAACACCCACAGTAGTCGAAAAGATTTTAATTGAAGTTCAAGATACAATCAAACAAGGAGTCGAACCCTTTATCCGCTTAACGATGGGGATTGGTTGAGGAGGACCACAACTTCGTCTGGTTCTGGAAGAGTCAGCTTTAGAAAACGATGTAATCATTGCACAGGATGGTATTCAATTTATAATTTCTGAGAAAGATAAGGTTTATTTCAATAATGTCAAAATAGATTATACGAAAAATGTATTGGGTACAGGCCAATTTGTCGTGATTAGATAATCGTTTTATTCACCCTATATTTCTGTTCTGACTATAGGGTTTTACTATTTATAAAATACATTTTAGGAGAATAGAAAATGAACTCATGGAACAGACGATTTCAAAATGAGAGCTACGTATATGGAACAGAACCAAACGTGTTTTTAGCGGAAATGCAGAGAAAACTTCCATTATCAGGTGACGCTCTTGCTATTGCAGAAGGTGAAGGGCGTAATGCTGTATTCTTAGCTGAACAAGGAATGAACGTGTCAGCTTGGGATTATGCTGAATCAGGCTTATCAAAAACGAATAAATTGGCAGATGAAAAAGGTGTAAAAGTTAATACGCAACTGGTTGATCTAAATGAAGCTGTTTGGCAACAAAACAAATGGGACGAGATCGTCTGTATTTTTGGGCACTTTCCAGAAGTGTTACGCAAGAAAACACTACAAGGTGTCAAAGAGTCAGTTAAACCAGGTGGTTATTTTATTACGGAAGTCTATTCGTATTATCAAATACCATATAATAGTGGTGGCCCTCAAAAATTAGAACTTCTGTACAAACCCGAAGAATTTCTAAATGTCTTTTCTGATTGGCGTATTGTTCACTTTTTTATGGGAGAGGTCGTTCGACATGAAGGAGACTTACATAATGGCTTGTCTCATGTTATTCAATTTATCGGACAAAAAACAGAGTGAATTCAAAAGTCAATAATGATTTTTTCTTTAGTAGTTACACTAAAGAATAGATTAGGTGTAGATCCTATTCTATTCTTTTTGATGCAAAAAATACTAAAAAGCTATTTGGGTGAAAGCAAAAATCAATTAGACTTTGAAGAAAAAGTATTTGATGATTATGCAATTGTAATACCCGCTGGTAAAATGGCACAATTTATCCAATACGGGAAATCAACGACTAAAGCTGTACTCTATTTATGCTCCACTTCAGCATCCATATAGAACCATTCATGAAACCAAAGCTATTGCCATGGCTGCTGAAGAAGAACACGGCCACTGATATACAATACTAAAGAAAATAAGGGCTTGAAAAAACGACCGGATGTTCGATTCGGTTGTTTTTCAAGCTTTTTTAAAATTCAATTGTATAGTGTCTAGTTTCGGATTGTCCTAAAAAAGTTTAAAAAGCTGGATGCTATTCTTTTTCGTAATGACCTTCGCTTTTAACTTTTTATCTTTACCTTCTTAATTTTTAGTGCTTGAAATGAAATAAAAATAAAGGAATTGTGATTTAAATCACATTCATGAAGAAAAAAACGGTGTATTATACTACGTAGGGTATATACCTTATAGGGTAATATTGATAACTAGGAGGAATGAATCATGAGTAAAAAAATTGTTATTGTTGGTGGAGTTGCGGGTGGTGCAACAGCAGCTGCTCGTTTAAGAAGAATAGATGAAACATCAAATATTGTATTATTTGAAAAAGGAGAATATATTTCATTTGCTAACTGTGGTTTACCTTATTACATTGGTGAGACGATCAAAGATCGCCAAAAACTATTAGTTCAGACAGTAGAAGGAATGTCAAAAAAATTCAACTTAGACATCCGTAACCTAAGTGAGGTTATTGGTATTAATCGTAAAGCAAAAACGGTCGAAGTCAAAGATCATAAAACTGGGAAAACGTATGATGAATCTTATGATGATTTGGTGCTTTCACCAGGGGCACGTCCAATCGTTCCACCAATTCCGGGATTGAATGAAGCAAAGGCTATTTTTACTTTGAGAAACATACCAGATACAGACAAAATTAAGTCTTATGTGGATAACGAAAAACCAAAGCGTGCTGTTGTCGTTGGTGGTGGATTTATCGGTTTAGAAATGGCAGAGAATCTTCATGAACGTGGGATAGATGTCACGGTTATTGAAATGGCTAACCAAGTGATGGCCCCACTAGATTATGAAATGGCATCCATCATTCATACGCATCTTGAAGAAAAGGGAGTCAACCTTGTTTTAAGCGATGGGGTCGAGTCTTTTGAAAGCGAAGGAAAGATTGTTGTTACAAATAACGGTAAACGAATTGAAACAGACCTCATAATTTTATCGATTGGCGTTCGTCCAGAAAATGAACTTGCGGTTAACGCTGGCCTTCATGTTGGAGAACGTGGAGGAATTCAAGTAAATGACTATTTACAAACAAACGATCCCAACATTTTTGCGATTGGTGATGTGATCGAAGTAAAGGATTATATTAACGGGAAGCCGACAATGGTTCCACTTGCTTGGCCCGCAAACCGACAAGGTAGACTTGTGGCGGATAATATTTATGGAAAGAAAGCAAAGTATAACGGAACACTTGGGACATCCATTGCCAAAGTTCTCGATTACACGGTGGCAACGACTGGAAATAATGAAAAAACATTAAAACGCTTAGGTATTCCTTATGAAGTTGTTCATCTTCATCCTGGCTCCCATGCTGGTTACTACCCAGGTGCAGCGCCGATTGCATTAAAACTAGTGTTTAATAAAGAAACAGGAAAAATTTATGGAGCGCAAGCAGTTGGTAAGGATGGCGTCGACAAACGGATTGATGTCATCGCAACAGCCATAAAAGGTGGACTAACCGTAGTAGACCTTGCTGATTTAGAGCTAGCTTATGCTCCTCCATATTCTTCAGCAAAGGATCCTGTCAATATGCTAGGGTATGCAGCAACCAACATTGTGGAAGGTGTGATTGATACCGTTCAGTGGTACGAGATCGATGAAATCGTGTCAAATGGAGCTACGTTAGTCGATGTACGTACACCTATCGAGTTAGAAATGGGCTTTATCGAAGGGGCCATTAATATTCCAGTTGATGACATCAGGGAGCGATTAACAGAACTTCCGAAAGATGAAACGATTTATGTTAATTGCCAAGTAGGGCTACGAGGGTATTTAGCTACACGTATCCTACAGGAAAATGGGTTTAAAGTGAAAAATTTAGATGGTGGCTGGAAAACCTACTCTTCAGTACATGGCAATAAAAAGAAGGACTGTGACGTGAAAACGGACGACTCCGGTGTGGCACGAGTTGATTGTAATGAGTTTAGAGCAGATGTAAAAATAGATGCTAGTGGCCTTCAGTGCCCAGGACCTATTATGAGTGTAGCGAAAGCAGTGAAAGAAATGGGGAAAGGACAAATTTTAGAAGTAACAGCGACTGATTCACAATTTGTTAGGGATCTACCTTCATGGTGTGAGCACAATGGCCATACTTTACTAGAGGAAAAGAAAAATGGGAAACTGATCAAAGCTTATGTTCAAAAAAATTAATATGAAGAATGAAAGAATAATGTAAAAATTATTCCTTCATGTGAATTGCTCTTGATTTACGTTTTTACCTTACAGAACCATCTAATTTATTAGTAGCCATTACTCGGGAGCCAACAGGCATTTATAGCTTTAAAGAAGAGTTAACCTCATGTTAAGATATTGCACACTTCCAACATAATACGAGCTGCATGTTGGAAGTTACGTACTCCTCCCATAATAAAAACCTCCCAAACGGTACTAGTTATGAAATACGTTTAGGAGGTATTAAATGCGCTATGTATCACTAATTTATGAATTATATGCCTACGGTTTAACAGAAACGGTTGCCAACGTATTAGCCTTATAAGCCTATTAATACTGAGGGACTTACCGTATAAAATTAACGTAATAAAAGACGTTAAAAGTACCGGGAACACTTGTCATATAGCGATTTTTGGCGGGACTGTGTAGGAATCGAACCTACCGGAGACGGCACGCGCCTCCCAAGCGGTTTTGAAGACCGTGGCGAACACCAGTGTCACAGCCAGCCCCATATATAGAATCAATAAACTTTAAAACTCTTTTCAATACGACAAATTATAGCGCATCGAAAAGAGTTTGACAAGCTAATTAAACAGTAGAATTAAAATTTCATTTACCAAAATGGCTTGTAACATATTGTTACAAGCAGCAGCTTAATATCTGGTGAAAGTAGGATTACAAACTTGAAGAGGGCTGCGCAAGATACGCAGCCCTCTTTGGCTATACTAATTGATTTTTACGAAGAGCGTTGAACTGTAGACGTAGAGTAATTTTGAACCATCTTCTGCAATTCTTTATGTGATTCTCTTAATTCTAACGTAGCATCCATAATCTTTTGAAATCCTTCTAGATCCTTTTCGGATGCATTTAATACTGATCTTGTCATGCCCTCTGCGATTTGCTGTAGGCTTAAATCACGGTTCACGAACAACGACCACCTTTCTTTTTCAGTGTTAGACGGATTTCTTGTCCTCTTTACTAATTTTAGACGAGCTGTTATTTTCCTGCACAAAGCTCTCAACATTTATCAGCACGTTACGTGAAAAGAAAACAAAAAATGAGTTGATGCAAGTATGAATGAAACGAAACGAGTAGTTGTGACTCGAATCAAGTAGCCTGGAGATCTGAACGAGATTTAGAAAGATTTTAAAAAATTTAATAAAGTGATATGAACAAAACAACAATTGTTTTTATAATAAGAAGGTATATAGAATGAGCTAGTTCAATTTTATGTACCTTCTTATTTTTGTAATTTTCGTAGGAATGCTTACGGTCTTGTCATGGAAAGAAGCAGTAAGGGACAACTCTAGGATTAAAAGTTGAAAGTGATTTTATAGCTCGTAACAAATTAAAAAGTAACGTATAATATTATGATGTAAATTAAAGTGGAAAGTGAGTGTTCGTAATGGGGCGTAAATGGAATAATATTAAAGAGAAAAAAGCGTCAAAGGATGCCAATACAAGTCGTATTTATGCAAAGTTTGGACGTGAAATTTATGTGGCAGCTAAGCAAGGAGAACCAGACCCGGAATCTAATCGCGCTTTAAAGGTTGTACTTGAGCGTGCGAAGACGTACAGTGTTCCAAAAGCAATTATTGACCGAGCAATTGAGAAAGCAAAAGGTGGTTCGGAAGAAAATTATGATGAGCTTCGTTATGAAGGGTTTGGTCCTAATGGATCAATGATTATTGTTGATGCCTTAACAAATAACGTCAATCGTACGGCTGCAGAAGTTCGTTCGGCATTTAAAAAGAACGGTGGGAATATGGGGGTAAGTGGATCTGTAACATTTATGTTTGATGCAACTGCCGTTATTGGAATTGAGGGAAAAACAGCTGATGAAACTCTCGAATTATTAATGGAAGCAGATATAGATGTTCGAGATATTATTGAAGAAGATGAATCTGTAATCATATATGCAGAACCAGATCAATTCCATGAAGTGCAAGCAGCATTTGCAAATGTTGGAATTACTGATTTTACTGTAGCAGAATTAACGATGTTAGCACAAAATGATGTAACATTACAAGAAGAAGAGCAGGCGCAGTTTGAAAAATTAATCGATGCATTAGAAGATTTAGAGGACGTACAACAAGTTTACCACAATGTTGATTTTGGAGAATAGAGCGTAAATGGCGAGGGCAATCAAGTTGTCCTCGCTTCTATTTGTATGGTCAGTTTGTCCAATGAATTAGGAAGTATGTATGAGTGTACAACCAACGAAGAAGGCTTCGTTGGTTGGGCATGTTATTTGTAATTGTTGTTCTCGCTTGTTGTGTTATTATTTAATACATTATTTTGGAATTGTTTTAAACGTTTCATGGTTACACGCCAATCACGTTGCTCTTGTTTTTTCTTTTGTTTAAGCATGACTTTCAGAGCTTTTTCTCTTGAATTGTTTTGAAACATTCGCAACACTCCTTGATATCCAATGTTTGTAGTAAGAGAACTACGGATAATACGTATGATAAACGATGCCCGGCCTATGAATTTTTTGTAGTAGTTCTTTAACAATATTTTTCAAAATTGAGATGAACCTCCCGATTTATTTTTCTTTTGTACTTTCTAAAAGTAAACTTATGTGCAGGGGGAATCGTCAAAATGGATGAACAATGTTTTTATTGTCATGATAATGTGGCAGATACAGTTAGTCACGGGTTATTTATTTATCAAAATGTGCATGTGGACAAGCCACTTTGCGATGATTGCTACAAAGAATGGCTTGAAGGGATAAAGGAATAGTGTAGTTGATGTTATATAAAGTTTTTAGAAGGAAACGTAAAGTGGGCCTTACCAATTGCGTTTCCTTTTCTTTTGTTTCCTTTCATTGGATATAGTATGATAAAAAAATGGCAAAAGAAATTGGTTATGTAGAAAGGGATTATCGTATTATGAATCATTATACGGTTGGAATGGCTGGTCATATTGACCACGGAAAAACGACGTTAACAAAAGCATTAACAAATATTGACACTGATCGTCTTAAAGAAGAGAAGGAGCGAAGTATTTCAATTGAACTAGGTTATGCGCCGTTGAAATTAAGTGATAATATGGAAGTTTCTCTTATTGATGTACCGGGGCATGAACGTTTTATTCGTCAAATGATCGCAGGAGTGGCAGGTATTGACTTGGTGATGCTTGTTGTTGCCTGTGATGAAGGTGTTATGCCACAGACACGTGAGCATATTGATATCCTAAGGTTATTAGGGATAAAAGATGGAATCATCGTTGTAACGAAAATCAACCGTGTTGATGATGAGATGAGGGAAATTGTTGAACTAGATATTAGAGAAGCGATTGAAGGTACATTCCTTGAAGATAGTGAACTATTTTTTGTTGATAGTATAGATCTTACTGGGATCAATGAACTTAAAGAGGGGATTGCAAACGCTTTGTCTGGCAATGTTAGTCGTGATGCGAGTGGTGCCTTTCGTCTTCCAGTTGATCAAGTGTTCACGGTACATGGGCAAGGAACTATTGTTAGAGGTACGGTATACGAAGGAAATGTAAACGAAGGTGATATATTAGAATTATTGCCTCAGCATATTCCGGTGCGTGCTAGACAAATTCAAGTGCACCGTGAGCCTCGCAAACGGGGGCGAGCAGGGCAGCGGGTAGCGATAAATGTTGGAGGCGTTTCGAAAGAGGAGTTACGCCGTGGTGATGTTCTCGTTGCTACCGGCCACTATGAAACAAGCCAAACAATTGATGTTCGCCTCTCGACGGTCGAAGAGCTGCAATTTCGTATTAAACAACGTGGGGCAATTAAATTACATATTGGTACAGCTGAAGTTTTCGGGAAAATAGTTTTCTTTGACAGGAATGAGTTACAAGAAGGTGATGCCGAAGTAGTCTGCCAACTTCGTCTGGATGAGCCGGTTGTAACGAGAAGAGGAGATCGCTTTATTTTAAGGCGTCCGACACCGACGGAAACAATTGGTGGTGGGGTTGTCATTGATCCACATGGTGCGAAGTATCGCTTTGGTGAGGATACTGTGCGCATGTTAGAACAAAAAATGGATGCTACTCCTCTTGAGAGGCTGCAGCAACTTCTGCTAGAGAAAAAATCATTATCTGTTAGAGAAGCAAGTAAGGAATTAAATATATCAGTAGAAGAGATAGCAGAACTAGTAAACAAAAGTGAACAGCTGTTACAAATGTCATCAGAGGAACTAACAAGTAAGAAAGTCCTTCATTCACTAAAGGAGTCGATTCAAGCAGAGTTGGACCGTTATCATCAGGGAAATCCGTTACGGGAAGGGCTAAAGAAAGCAGAATTGAGCCAAAGTTATCGACAATCCTATTCAAAACGTTTACTAGATTGGGTATTTGAAAAAGGTGAACAAGATGAATGGTTTGCAATGAGAGGTCAATATGTTGCTCTTGTTCAACATATTCCTCATCCCCCTGAACAATGGAAGAAACGAGTGGAGCATGTCTTGAGTGGGATCAAGAAAGAAGGCCTTCAAGTATCTTCAATTTATAATCATTTAACTGGTCAACAATTACCAGAGTCGTTACATGAAGAGCTCATCCACTATTTTCATTCGCAGGAGCTATTATACCAATTAGATCAAAAGCTTTCGATACATTCTGAACCTTTTAAGTTTGCTGTTAATAAGTTAAGGACGGAAACAGGGGAGTCTTTCACTTTGAGTGAGGCAAAAGAAGTAACAGGTTTATCAAGGAAGTATTTAGTTCCGTTTCTAGAAAAACTGGATAAGCTGGGGCTAACGATTAGACACGACACTAAGCGAAAATGGAGAGTGGAAGAAGTTGAAAATTGGCTCGGTTAGAAATCCCACTATTGTTTTTTTTACACCGTATTACAAACAAAATCGAGGTAACTCCACAACTGCTAAACGTATTGTTAAAGGGTTGAAGAAGGTTGGTTTAACTGTAAAAGTGTTTGCGTATGAAGAGGATCAGTGGGACGCCGAATGGGATGAAGTCTTTGAAGAAGCAGATTTGTACCATGTGATTCATCTGAAGCGATTTGCCAGTTGGTTAAAAAGGTACCCTCATCTACAATTAAAAAAACCTTACATTTTAACTTCCGGTGGAACAGATGTTAATGAGGATTTAAAAAACAGGGATGCTGTTCAGTTGATGAATTCTGTTGCTGATAATTCTTGTGCCATTACGGTTTTTAGCAGAGATGGGAAAAATAAAATTTGTAATGTGTATCCAGAATTGACTGAGCGTATTTTTGTTGTTCCACAAAGTGTAATGTTACCATTAGGACAACATAAGCAGCTGCCATTAGGAAAATGGTGTGCAGGCTCCCCTACATTCTTACTTCCAGCTGGATTGCGTCCGGTAAAAGATGTTTTTTATTTATGGGACGAATTATTAAATTTGCGAAGAGATTGGCCTAATTTAACGTTTACTATTATCGGACCGAACCTTGACGAAGGTGTTTATCAAGAAGTTCTTAAGCGTGAATGTGAAGCTGAATGGTTTCATTATATTCGTGAAGTCCCGCTTGAAAGCATGGCAAGTGTATATTCGAAAGCTGATATTGTCTTAAACACATCGATCTCAGAAGGTCAATCATCAGCAATCCTTGAAGCCATGAGTATCGGAGTGCTTGTAGTAGCTAGGGAAAATTCAGGTAATGCTAGTGTGGTAACTGATGGGAAGACGGGTATATTATACAACTCGCCAGAACAGTTTCGTGACAAGGTGAACAAATTATTAAGTGATAATATGTTACAGAAGAGGCTCCGTTTAGAAGCAACAGATTATATAAAAGAGCAGCATTCGGTAGACAAAGAGATAGAAGAATACCTAGAAGTGTATGCACATTGTTTGAAATAGTAATTTATAATGCGTTTATTTAGAAAGGTGGAATAATCATGAAAAAATGGTTTTTAGCAATAGGACTAGCATTTGCGTTAACAGCTTGTGGGGCAGTAGACGAACCTGACGAAGTTGTCCAATCACCCACTACTGATGAAGGACCAGACGTGCCTGCGACTGAACAAGCTGATGGACTTTTTGAAGTCGCTGTGATCCCTGCACAAACGACAGGAGAAACACAGGTTGGTCTAGATAAATTGCAAGCATACTTAACAGAGCAACTCGATCGTGAGGTAGTTGTCGAACAATATCCGAATTATAATGCAGTAGTTGAAGCGATTAATTATAACCATATTGATCTGGCTTTTCTAGGACCATTAACATATTTAATTGCTCATGAACAAAGTGGGGCCCAGGCGATTATTACGCAAGAAGTTGATGGCAGTCCTTTTTATTACTCATACATCATAACTCATTCTGATCGTGATGAGTGGGATGACCTTAATGATTTGTTAGAAGATCGAGCTGAGGTAGATTTTGCATTCGGAAGTATTTCATCTACATCATCACATTTAATACCTGGTCTTCATTTGCGTAATCTAGGCTACTACGAAAGTGAGGATAACCATGAATTTAATCAAGTTCAATTTGCAGGATCTCATGATATTGTAAAGAATTTAGTGCAGGACCAAACTGTGGATGCAGGAGCAATTGACAGTGCGATTTTAGAATCTTTAATGAAGGAAGACGATGAAAAAGGAGGAACTTTACGCGAAGACATTAAAGTCCTTTGGCAATCAGAAGAACTTTATCAATATCCGTGGGTAGTACCTGGTGAAATGAGTGCTGAACAAATTGAAGAAATTCAAGAGGCATTTTATGAAATTGATGACAAAGATATTTTAGAAACTTTCGGTGGTGCAACTCGTTTTGTTGAAGCTGATGATACCCAATATGCAGATGTATTAGAAGCAGCTCGTGAATTCGATATGCTGACACTAGAATAGAGGTACCTTTCTATGGTTTGGTTTCATAGGCGTTATATCATTTATATTCTACTGATCATTGTTGCTTTATGGTGGAGTATGAATGTTACTGGTTTTGAATGGAGAAAGCTCTTGCAAATAGGGAATATTGTAGATATGGTGACCACTCGCTTTTTTCCAATTGAGTGGTCCCTTTTTCCAAGAATGGCTTACCATAGCCTTGTAACACTTGCAATTGCTTTTTTAGGGACATTTCTAGCATTACTTGTTGCTTTGCCCCTTAGTTTTTTAGCCGCGAAAAATACAAGTGGCTCAGTTGCCATGTATAGTTCCGTTAGAGGTGGCTTGAGTGCGTTACGTTCAATCCCGGAAATTGTATTCGGCTTAATTTTTGTTTCGTCATTTGGACTTGGTCCATTTGCTGCGGTACTAGCTATAATTTTGCACAATATCGGAGTGTTAGGAAAGCTAATATCAGAATTGATTGAAGCTGCCGATACAGGTCCTCAAGAAGCGATGCGTTCTGTAGGAGCCACGAAATGGGTCGGACACTTCTTCTCCATCTTGCCCCAAATCTGGCCGAATGTATTGTCACAGTATTTCTACCGATTTGAAGTGGCTATCAGGACATCACTTATCCTTGGGTTTATTGGTGGAGGAGGAATCGGACAACAGCTGTTTAACCATTTCCAAAGTTTTTACTATACAGCAGTAGCGCTTGATATCATTCTCATCATGATAATGGTCATTATTGTAGATTTCATCGGAGGTCGAATCCGCGCAAGAGTTATATAAGAGTCATTCCAAAAAGGTGGTTTTCCTTTTTGGAATGACTCTAAGCAATGAGCGAAACCGCTGCAATTAGTTAAGGCTGGTCTGAGTGATTTTTTCAGAGAAGCCGCGCAGCGAGAGGAGCCATTGTAACACAAAAAGGCGATTTTCCTTTTTGGAATGACTCGAAACAATGAGCGCAGTTTAGTTTAACGGGCTTGGTAGGAGGAGTAGCATGCTTACAATTACGGATTTAGTAGTGCGTTATCCAAAGGCAGATGAAGAAGCCTTATCTAATATAAATTTGAAGTTGAAAAAGGGAGAATTTATTTGTGTATTAGGAAAAAGTGGTGCAGGAAAGTCGACTTTTATACGGGCAATCAATCGTTTGCAGCCCCCCACTTCTGGACAGATTACTTTGGAGGGAATTGAGTTAACAACGCTCTCTGAAGCAAAAATGAGACAAGTAAGATCAGATATGGTGATGATTTTTCAACATTATAATTTAATTCCCCGAATGACCGTATACCAAAATACACTAACAGGATCGTTTGGAAAAAGGCCGGCTTATAAGAATTTAATGGGTATCTTTTCGGAACAAGAAAAAAAGCGTGGGTTTGATGCCCTTGCTGAAGTTGGCCTTGAAAAATATGCACACAAGCGTGTTGAAGCTTTGAGTGGTGGACAAAAGCAACGGGTAGGAATAGCGAGAGCGCTCTTGCAGGATCCAAAGTTGTTGCTTGGAGATGAACCTGTCGCAAGTTTGGATCCAACCACATCAAAGAGAATTTTCGAATTGTTAAAGAGGATACATGAAGAACGTGAATTACTCTCTGTTATAAATGTGCATGATGTTCAATTAGCGAAAGAGTTTGCAACAAGAATTATTGCGTTTCGTGAAGGGAAGTTGGTATTTGACGGAGAACCGGAAGAGGTTGATGATCATGTTTTTGCGAAAATCTATCAATAAGAGCTATATTTTTCAGGATTCTCCTTTTTCGGGATGAAAAATAGGTCCTTTATCATAGTGGTGTTGTGATAAAATATCGTTTGATTCTATATAATTGGATTAGGTTACAACAAAAGATGGTAGAGGAGAAGAGAGATGCGACAAAATCAAAATCAATTACGGACAAAAGTAAATCAGGTCTTCCGATCAAAGAAACTCTCGGACTATGTATTTACGATTGCTGGGGTTGTAGTGGGGATTGTTCTTATATATACGATTGTTCAATATGAAATGATGTTTCGGTTGTTTGTTGTTTTATTTTTGATAGGATTTGCTTACCAGGTTAATAAAAAAATTAGTGCTATAAAAGGAATAAAACAGCCGACGAGTGATCCGCCACAAGTCGTTGAACAGGTTGAGGAACAGCAAACGCAGGTTTTTGAAAAAGCACTAATTGAAAAAGAAGAAGCTCTTGAGAAAATTGATCTAGACCGCACGCATTTATTAGAAGAGCTATTTACAAAAGCTGATTTAGATGAGTTAGAGAAACAATCGTATCGTGAGAAGATTAAAAAGAAGGAATCTGAACGTTCCAATACCATTCAAGAATTAGTGGATGTAAAAACGAAACTTCAGCAAGCTCTAGTTGGAACGAAGAAGTATTTCATAAAAGTAGATCCGATAAAGGAAATAGCGGCTTCAATTGAAACAGATAAAATTCAACAATCGTCAATTCAAGCTTTAAACGAAGAGGTAAAAGCCATTGTAACCTCTTTGGAAGAACAGTCAATACAAGCGTTAGTAAAGAATAATTACATTGACGCCGACCACAATTTAACAAGGTCAGGGTATAAAGCATTAGTCAAAACTGTTGAAAAGGAATTACAAGCGCAAAGTTGATTATTCAAAAAAACGAGGTCCGTAGACCTCGTTTTTTTATTTCTTCACAACAAGTGGTTTTTCTTGTTTCTCAGTGACTTTGCCAATGATCGTAGCATGAGCACCTGCTGAATGCATCGCATCAACATATTGAGTAGCTTCTTCTTCAGGTAAACTAATTAACAAGCCTCCTGAAGTGATCGCATCACATAAAATGCTTCTTTCGACATTTGTCACGCCCTCAGCGTACTCAACACACCCTTCTAACCAACGTTCATTAGCTTTTGATCCTCCTGGAATAATCCCTTTTTCAGCGAGTTCCATTGTCCCATCTAACATAGGAATTTGATCTAACGAGAGTTCAAATGTTACGTCACTGCCTTTTGCCATTTCGTAACTGTGTCCAAGTAGTCCAAAGCCAGTTACGTCGGTAACAGCATTCGGATGTAACCCTTCTAACAGCTCGGCTGCTTGTTTGTTTAGAAGCGCCATTGTATTGGTTACTGCTTCTTCTTGTTCCATTGTGACTGCATCGCGTTTGATACCAGTCGTTAAAATACCAACACCAATTGGCTTTGTAAGCACTAGTGTATCATTTGGTTTTGCACCGACGTTCTTAAAAATTCGGTCTGGGTGTGCAAGTCCTGTTACAGATAATCCAAATTTTGGCTCCTGATCATCGATGGAATGTCCACCAACAATTATGGCGCCGGCTTCTTTCGTTTTATCAGCTGCGCCTCGTAAAATATCTGCCAAGATCTCTGGAGGTAATTTCTTGATTGGAAAGCCTACGATATTCATTACGGTTGTAGGTTTTCCACCCATAGCGTATACGTCACTGAGAGCATTAGCTGCTGCAATTTGTCCAAACATATAAGCATCATCGACAACAGGCGTAAAATAGTCAACGGTTTGGATCATTGCTAAATCATCCGTTAATTTGTATGCACCAGCATCATCTGATGTATCGAGTCCAACGAGTAAGTTGGGATCGTGTGTTTGTTTAGGTAAATGACGCAAAACTTGCGTCAGGTCTTCTGGACCAATTTTACATCCTCAACCAGCTTTTGTTGAGAAAGATGTTAGGCGAACAAGATCTTGTTTGTCCAACGACGACACCTCCTATAATTCGACATTCGTACACAAGTAGTATGCGAATGGTTAACAACTATTTTGCATCAATCCTTATCTTATCCTACAATAGAAATTAAAACAAAGTAAAGTAAAGGAGTTTGATGAAAATGGAATACATCGTTGAAGTTGAATTTTGCATGATGTGAAATTATGCACCAAAAGCCGTGAGTTTCGCGGATAAGGTTCTTGATCATTTTCGTGGAGAGGTGAAAGAGGTTACTCTACTTACAGGTAGTGGTGGCGTCTTCGAAGTAAAAGTTAACAACGAATTAATTTATTCAAAAAAAGAAACGGGAGCATTCCCTGACCCAAATGAAGTGATTACTAAAATGAAAGAAATGGCTGAATAAATATAGGTGGCTCACACCATTAGACGCTCCTTCTATTCGTAAAGAAATAATAGTATCTTGGAGGAAAGGTCTTTAGTGAGTCACCCTTTTGTTCAAGAAGGGTGGTTCATGAATATGCAGAATATCTTAAGACAAATACCGGCCATACATGAGTTGCAACAAGATGAACGATATATGCATTTTTTAAAAAGTGATATTGTGTCAAAATCAAAATTAACAGAGTGGTTACAAGAGACGGTTGCTGATATTAGGACAGATGTGCTAAATGGAACACTTTCAATCGAGAACCAATCACTCATTTTTCCTGATTTGATATTCACTCGTTTGACAGAACGTCTTCGTCATCATTCAACGTTTAGATTACAACGTGTGATTAATGCAACTGGGACAGTGTTACATACGAATCTCGGGCGTGCGCGACTAAGTCACAAGGCAATTCAACAAGTTGTTGAAACGGCTTATTCATATTCCAATCTAGAGTATAACTTGCAAAAAGGTAAACGAGGTTCACGTCACGAACTGATTGAAGATCTTGTAAAGGAAATAAGTGGGGCGGAAGCTGCTATGGTCGTAAACAATAACGCTGCAGCTGTTTACCTTGTTTTGAAGGCGTTCGCGAATGAACATGAAGTGATTGTTTCACGTGGGGAATTGGTTGAAATTGGAGGTTCATTCCGTGTTTCTTCGATTATGGAAGAAAGTGGTGCGCGCTTAGTAGAAGTAGGGACGACAAACAAAACGCATTTTTACGACTATGAAAATGCGATCACAGATCAGACTGCTATGATTATGAAAGTTCACACAAGTAATTTTAAGATAATCGGATTCACAAAAGATGTACCAATAGCAGAAATAAAACCACTTGCTGATAAACATGAACTGTTGTTGTATGAAGATTTAGGAAGTGGAGCGATCTATGATTTGAAAAAAGATCATATTGGCAACGAGCCGACTGTCAGAGAGGCTTTAGAAAATGGAGCAGATCTAGTTACATTTAGTGGTGACAAACTTCTAGGAGGTCCACAAGCGGGAATTATTGCAGGGAAGAAAAAATGGATTGAGCGATTAAAGAAACATCAGCTCGCTCGTGTTTTACGTGTTGATAAGATGACTTTAGCAGCTCTAGAAGCTACGCTAAAAGAATATGCGAATGAGGATTCAGTCATCGAATCGTTACCAACGCTTAAGTCGATTCTCGTAACGCAAGAAGAAGTACAACAACGTATTGATAAATTTGTTCAGCACTTATCCTCAGGTTGGACCACCGATACGAAAGATTCCTTTTCTTTTGTAGGTGGAGGAACGATGCCGGAAGTGAAGTTAGACACGACGGTTTTGCTTCTATCTCATAACAATTATCAAGCGCATGAGATACATAATAAATTAAGAACAGGAACACCTTCTGTTGTCTCGAGAATTATAGATGATCAAATTGCGTTTGATTTTCGAACAATAGAAGAAAATGAATTTGCAGACCTATACAAACGATTGCAAGAATTTGAATAGAAATGAGGGTAATGAATGGATGGGAAAAAAGCTTCAGAATCCAAAACAGTGTTAACCGATCTAGTGCTGCCCCCAGACACGAACTATCATGGAACGATTTTTGGCGGAAATGTGATGGCCTATATTGATAAGGTAGCAAGTATTGTTGCAATGAGACATTCGCGTTCGATGATTGTTACAGCTTCAAGTGATAGCTTAGATTTTATTGCACCTATAAAGACAGGGGAAGCTATTTGTTTAGAAGGGTATATTACATACACGAAAAAAACGTCGATGGAAGTGTTTGTGAAAGTAGAAGCTGAAGATTTGCTAAAAGGGGAGCGGCGGTTAACATCCACAGCCTATTTAACATTTGTCGCTCTTGATCAAGAAGGGAAGCCTAGGGTGGTTCCCCCAGTCATTCCAGAGTCTGAAGAAGAATGGTGGCATTATGAAGGAGCTCCCGAACGGTTCGAACAACGAGAGAAGCGAAGACAAGTTCGCAAAGAAAGACAAAGTAAAGAGGGTTGACTATTAAGGTCAACCTCTTTCTAATGATATTACCCTTCACCATTAGATTGACTTACTTGATTTTTTTTCTTTACTTTTTTAGAACCACTCAAAGGTTCGGGTTGTCCTGAATTTTTTGGTTGGTTTCTACGCTGATCTTTATAAGTGTTGCGCTCAGTCATTGTCGTATCCCTCCTCTAATGTGTAGTATCTCTGGAACTGGCCATAGTATACGAATAATGCTGGTTGTTTAACATACCCTATAATCGAGCTTAATCAAGGGGGAATGAAGGTGCTAATTTCCAGCAAACAGCTAGACATTGAAGCTGGACGAAAAGCAGTTGAGAAAGCTCGAAAATTAGTAGGCAATATAAATGCGCATGAGGCAGATTTTAAAGAAAAAAGAAAAAATATAATCGTTAATGAATAATTTATTCAAGCTCAGGACGATGGCCTGAGCTTGAATCTTTTTATTGACGTTTCTTTGTTTTTTTGTTATTTGAACGTTCCATTTCAGTTAATGGTTCATTAGCTGTTTCCTCTTGGTGCGCTGCATTATGTTCAAGTACTCGTTTGTCTTTTTCGTTTGGTCTTTGCTTTGCCATTAGAACACCTCCCATTGGTGTATGATTTGTTTAATTCGTAGGATTTATGCTCTTGATTCAAATCAAGAGCAGCTTTTATTAAATGATTCACTTTTAAAAGAATTTCAAAAAAAACATTTATTCTTCCCGCAAGTTTTGATATTATTAAGAGGGCCTGTTTTGTCGAAACGTATAAAGCGCTTTCGGCGTTTGTGAAACCGACAGTCTAGTCGGTCTGATTTAGACATTAAAAACAATTTAAGGTATGATAGTCTTGTGAAGGAGGGTATACATAATGTCAACAAAAAATGATGTGTTTAAAGCAAAGTCATCCTTTTCTCTGGATGGAAAGACAATTAATTATTACTCATTAAAAGCCTTAGAGGATGCGGGTTTAGGTAATGTATCGAAACTACCATATTCAGTAAAGGTTTTACTAGAATCGGTTCTTCGTCAATATGATGGATATGTAATTAAAGAGGAGCACGTAAAGAACTTAGCAAAATGGGGAACGAATGAACTGAAAGAAATTGATGTTCCATTCAAACCATCACGTGTTATTCTTCAAGACTTTACAGGTGTGCCTGCTGTTGTCGATCTTGCTTCACTACGTAAAGCAATGGCTGACCTTGGTGGGGATCCTGACCAAATCAACCCTGAAATTCCAGTAGACTTAGTTATTGACCACTCAGTACAAGTTGATAAGGCTGGAACAATGGATTCTTTAAATTTCAACATGGATTTAGAATTCCAACGTAACGAAGAACGTTATCAATTCCTTAGCTGGGCAAAGAAAGCGTTCGATAACTATCGTGCGGTTCCACCAGCAACGGGTATCGTTCACCAAGTAAACCTTGAGCACATTGCAAATGTTGTTCATGCTGTTGAACAAGATGGAGAAACAGTAGCATTCCCGGATACACTTGTAGGTACTGACTCACATACAACAATGATTAACGGTATCGGTGTACTTGGATGGGGTGTAGGTGGTATTGAAGCAGAAGCTGGCATGCTTGGACAACCATCGTACTTCCCGGTACCAGAGGTTATTGGTGTTAAATTAACTGGAGAACTTCCAAGTGGAACAACAGCTACAGACGTGGCATTAAAAGTAACGCAAGTACTACGTGAAAAGAAAGTAGTAGGGAAATTTGTTGAATTCTTTGGTCCTGGACTTGCAGAAATGCCACTAGCAGACCGTGCAACAATTTCGAACATGGCTCCGGAATACGGTGCAACTTGTGGTTTCTTCCCAGTTGATGTTGAAGCACTTAACTATATGCGCTTAACAGGTCGTTCTGAAGAGCAAATTAAGCTTGTAGAGGCTTATTGTCGCGCAAATGGTTTGTTCTACGTAGCAGGGGAAACACCAGATCCTACTTATACAGATACAGTAGAAGTAGACCTTAGTGAAATTGAAGCTAATCTTTCAGGTCCTAAGCGTCCACAAGATCTTATTCCTTTATCAGACATGCAAAAATCGTTCCGCGAGGCGGTAGTCGCTCCACAAGGAACACAAGGCCTTGGTTTATCTGAAGATGAATTCAAGAAAGAAGTAAAAGTAAACTTCAAAGATGGGCGCGAAACAGTTATGAACACAGGTTCTATTGCGATCGCTGCGATCACAAGCTGTACAAACACTTCAAACCCATATGTTCTTATTGGAGCAGGTCTTGTTGCTAAGAAAGCTGTTGAAAAAGGGTTAGAAGTACCTGAATTCGTTAAAACATCTCTTGCACCTGGTTCAAAAGTTGTAACTGGATATTTAACTGATTCTGGATTACTTCCATACATGGAAAAACTAGGATTTAACATTGTTGGATACGGTTGTACAACATGTATCGGTAACTCAGGTCCGTTAGAGGATGAAATTGAAGAAGCGGTTGCTGCAAATGATTTAACTGTTACTTCAGTTCTTTCAGGTAACCGTAACTTTGAAGGACGTATTCATCCATTAGTAAAAGCTAACTATCTTGCTTCTCCGCCACTTGTTGTTGCATATGCACTTGCAGGTACGGTTGATGTGGACCTTAGAAACGACTCTTTAGGAAAAGATCAAGATGGCAATGATGTATACTTTGCAGATATTTGGCCAACTGCTGACGAAATCGCTAAAGTAGTACAAGAAACAGTTACACCTGAATTATTCCGTCGTGAGTATGAGAATGTATTTAGCAGCAACCCTCGTTGGAATGAAATTGAAACAACTGACGATGCTCTTTATAAATGGGATGCTGATTCAACTTATATTGCAAACCCTACATTCTTTGAGAACTTATCACCAGACCCTGAAGACATTAAACCATTATCTGCTTTACGTGTTATCGGAAAATTTGGTGATACAGTGACGACTGACCACATTTCACCAGCGGGTGCGATTGGGAAAGATACGCCTGCAGGTAAATACCTAATTTCTAAAGGTGTTGAGCCTAAGGACTTTAACTCATATGGTTCACGTCGTGGTAACCATGAAGTAATGATGAGAGGTACTTTTGCGAATATTCGTATCCGTAACCAAATTGCTCCTGGTACAGAGGGTGGTTTCACTACTTACTGGCCAACTGGCGAAGTTACATCTATTTACGAAGCTGCAATGCAATACAAAGAAAACGGTACTGGCCTTGCCATCTTAGCTGGTAAAGATTACGGTATGGGAAGCTCTCGTGACTGGGCTGCTAAAGGTACAAACCTTCTAGGCATTAAAACAGTTATTGCTGAGAGCTACGAGCGTATTCACCGTAGTAACCTAGTTCTTATGGGTGTTCTTCCACTTCAATTCAAGGATGGCGATAGCGCTGAGTCACTTGGATTAACTGGAGAAGAGTCATTTGACGTTCAAATTACAAACGATGTACAGCCACGTGAAATGGTGAAAGTCGTAGCAACTGATAGCAATGGTAAGAAAACTGAATTTGAAGTACTTGTTCGCTTTGATAGTGAAGTTGAAATGGATTACTATCGTCACGGTGGTATCTTACAAATGGTACTTCGTAATAAATTAGCAAATTAATGATGGGGAACCTTCTTTCACCTTTTGGTGAAAGAAGGTTTTTTTTTATCCAAAATTTTCAAATTCCGAAATTTTCTTATCTGAAACTAATATTGAATTTAAACATGTGCATCCTAAAAATGATCAACAGGAAAGTGAGGCGAGTTAAATGGGTAGACAAAAAAGAGGGAATGCAAATGCACAAAGAAATAATAATGCAAAAAAGTATGGAAAAGAGAACCAACCACAAACAGAGTATCAATCTTACGCTGAACAAGAAGCTGCGAAGATGAACCGTAATCAATAATCCTAGGAGGTTTATGATGACTGTTCAAACACAACTTCAACAAGCTATTGCACAAGCACAAAGTGTACAAGCAAGTTTAGTGCAATTTTCGCTTGAGACTGAAAATAAGTCGGCACAACAATTATATAATGACTTAGCTGAACAGCAGAAAAATATTTTAACGCTACTTGAAGGACGTTATCAACAAGTTTTGCAAGAAGAACCTCAATTTAATCAATCAAATTAACAGTAATCTTCAATAAAAAGGGGTTGTCTCATAGATAGTTTTGAATTGAACCTTGTTTGGTTAGATGCTTAACTTTGAGACAACCTCTTTTTACAACGTATAGATGAAAGAACGGAGGAGTCGAAAGTGTTTGACTTTTGGCAAGGTGCTGAAGAATTACCTGTATATGGTTATATGATTCGGGCCATTATTGTATATGTATATATTTTTCTTATTGTAAAAATATTAGGGCAAAGGTCAATGAGTTCTATAGATGCGCTCGATTTCATTTTTGGTGTGGTCATTGGTGATATTCTTGGTGAGCCATTAACGGATGGAGAACTTCCTCTTGCAGGGCCGGCAGCTGCAGCAGCTATAACAGCTGGGTTACATTTATCATTATCAGTGCTCGCTTTAAAAACACCACGTTTTCGTCGTGTGATTGAAGATGAGCCAATCATATTGATGAAGCATGGAAAGATCTTGCATAAAGAATTAAGAAAAGCAAAAATTACATTAGAGGCCTTTTTAATGGATTTACGCCTTAATAACGCTAGCGACTTAAATGAGGTTGACTACGCAATACTAGAGATGAATGGTTCAATTAGTGTCATAAAGAAATCAAATTATGAAAGTGTAACACTAAAGGATATGCAAAAGGATGTTCCAACAAAAGGGTATACTTCTGTTCTGATCGAAGATGGTCGAATTATTGACGCAAACGTCCAGAAGTTTGGTACCCTTGACTGGTTACGTGAGCAAGTTCATAAACATGGATTTAAAAATCATAAAGAGATCTTTTTAATGACTATGGATGAATCAGGCCAAATCTATACAAGTCCTAAAGTAGAGTAAAGATTCAAATTTTTATTGTATAAAAACACTCCTTTTAGACCAAAATGCTAAAAAGCAAAGGAGTGTTTTATGATGAGAAGAGTCAGAAAATTATCATTTGATGAATTAGTTAGAGAAAACAAAGAAAAGTTACTAAGGGACAAGGAAGCCCTCGATCGCCTTGAAGAAAAATGGGAGCAAAAGAGAACAACAGTGAATCAAGTTGAAATGTGAATAATATAGTATTGAAGAGGAACTATAATGGTTAGGGAGGGGTTACTGATGAAAAGTACAAAATCAAATTTTGCTCAATTTCGTCCTGATCATTTAGGTACACAGCCTGTAAAGTCTAAGGCAAATAACGGAAAGAAAATGGCGCAAAAGAGCTCTGAACAGCCCAATTACGTTCCTCCTAAAGGATAATACAAAAGAATAAAAGAGTCTGAAGGGGCTTTCTCAAATCAACCTTTTGAGAGAGCCCCATTTTTGCTAAATTAGAAAGTTGTCGATAGAAAATCCTTGTCATAAGAAGCAATTAACGGAATAATGGAGAAAGATGATGTCATAGGGGGAAAGCAATAACATGAGGCATCAGAAAGTTATTTTATTATCGTTACTGCTCTGTTATTTACTAGCGTTATTTTATGTGACGTTATTTGCTTGGAATTATGGGGCTTCACTCGGTCCTGCGGGTCCAGGAGGTAGAAACTATAATTTAATTCCATTTCGTAGTATTTACCGTATTGCTGTTTTTAGTCCCAGTTTGCAAGATCCGGTTCGCATTCTTTTAGGGAATGTGATTTTATTCATTCCTTTAGGTTTTTTGCTCCCGGCTATTTGGACAAAAGCCCGGATGTTCTTCGTTGTCATTGCAATTAGCTTTACTGTTTCTTTATTCATAGAACTCAGTCAATTTTTATTCACTCAGCGTGTTGCCAATGTAGACGACCTCATTTTAAATACTCTTGGCGGGATAATTGGAATGGCTTTGTTTGTTATTGTGAAATGGTTCAAACGAAGAATTGTCTATATACACGCATAGATGGAGAAGGTGTCTGAAAACCACCTTCTCTTACATAACCTTTTGTGTTTTTACGATTCGCTAAGTTTTTCTTTTGTTCTCGGGACGTAGCGATTGAACAAACGAAAGAAGATATAGACAATTGCTAAAAATGAACCATAAAACAATGAAATATATAGTAAGTCACTAGGATTAGTAACGAGCGTATTTCCTACAGTAGCAAATAAAATCATTGAAGGAATTTTTCCTAATGAAGAAGCGATTGAATATTTTAAAAAGGAAACACGACTCAAAGCTGAATATATATTAACAATGATTGAAGGGATTACCGGAATAAGTCTAGTGATAAAGATTGTCATAAATGCATTGCGTTCAAACATGATCGTAACTTTTGCTAAGCGTGGATATTTATAAAGCCACTTTTTACCCCAATCTTGGTATCCATACCGTACAAATGAAAACATTAAAATTGAAGCAAGGGAAGACCCAACCCATGTAATGAAACTTCCTGCAAAGGGACCGTATGCAGCCCCAAGCACCCCTCCGATGAGTGGATAAGGAATAATAGGGAACAAAGCAAAAAATGTTGCCAATGTCGCTGTAATAATCATATATTCCGTACCACCTTGTCTAATCCACTGTAAAAGTGTTTCTCCAAAGAAGTACATAATAACTGCTATGGCTAAATAGCTTAGTAAAACAATCCCTTTTCTCATAAGAACCTTCCTTTCTATTGTACGCCCCCTATTTTCTCATATTTTTACTATTGTTGTATTGTTTTATTTGTCACTTCTATGAAAATTTCCTATCTTTTGATAGAGTACGTGATAAAAATTACGAATCTTCCCTTAGAGATGTTTATCTGTTAAAATAGTTAAAACAAAGTGGAATACTAGGAAAAAGGGTGATCGATGTGAATACCTTTAAATGGTTTATCTTTTTTATCTTTTTAATTACGGGCTTTCCAATTTATGTAGGAGCTCATTCGTACGTTGAAACTTCTACCCCAGGAGACGGAGAAGAGGTTGCCGAAGCTATAACGGAAATTGTATTAGAATTTAATGCTGGGATTGAAAGGGTTAGTACGGCAACTGTTTTTGATGAAACTGGACAGGAGCTTTCTATTCAGGAGATCACTGTGAATAGTCCTACGCTCGTCATCAATCTAGAAGAGCCTCTTTATCCTGGTAGTTATCAGGTTGTATGGAAGGCACTAGGAGAGGATACACACCAAACAGAAGGTGATTTTACCTTTGATGTTTTGGAGTATGAAGCCGATAATGTGGTAGATGTAGAAGAAGATCATGAGCGAACTGAAGAAAATGAAAGAGATGAACAGGGACTTGACAGCACAGAACCAGAACCAGAGACGGTTCAAGGTAATGAAGATGTTCCCACCTCTTCGGAAGATAGGTCACTCCTACCTGTTATTAGTATTGGTGTGATTGCCTTTTTAGCACTATTCGTATATTTGGTTAAGCGAGTTCGCAAATGATTACTTCATTGGTGAATCTTTTATTATATGTCTCTCTCTCCTTATTAATGGGGTACTTTCTTCTACGAGCTTTACCAAAGAGTGTCTATACTGAGATTTTAATTCCAATAAAATGGATAAGATGTCTGTTAATACTTATTCCTGTACTTACATTCGGTCCAATCATTCAATTAATTTGGACCCTTAATACTCAATTTGAGATGCCTTTTTTTGAATCGTTTAGTACGGTTATATTAGAGTATTCGAGTGGGCATGCGTTTCTATTATCTCTAATAGTTTCTGTAATAGTTGCAGTCTTTTTCACCAAATGGAAAAGAAGGTGGATTGCTCCAGTGATGATTACCCTTCTAGTCTTGTTATCTAGTTGGGCTAGTCACGGGGCAGCTGTTAGTGGATGGATTGGCTTTTGGGGAAATACACTACATTTATTAGCAGTATCAGTTTGGATTGGGACGCTTTCTATTATCGCTTGGTTTTCGGTTGGAAACAGTTTACCAAAAGTATTTTATCGCTGGTTTTCCTATGTCGCGCTTAGTGCGGTTGTAACGATTACCTTATCAGGTTTTATTTTAATGGCGGCAATTGTTCCTGAGTATGTTCAATCGTGGTTGTTAAGTTATGGCCAATTATTGCTATTTAAACATTTACTATTCTTACCAATACTTGTTTTTGGACTTCACCACATGCTACTTGGTTTTAGACAAAAACAGCCTAGCAAAGTGATTACGTCTTTCCGAATTGAATCGATTATTGCACTCTTTGTTTTTGGTATTTCAGCTTTAATGACAGAACAAACACCACCTCATGAAGTTGCTCAAACCTTACAAACGGAAAATGTTACTTCGCTTCTCCAATTTTTTGTCGGTGACCAAGTCGGAATTGGTGCGATTTATCTTTCGTTTTCAATCTCTTCTTTACTATTGTTCGCCTTAGCTGTAATTGTGTTTGGTATTGCAATGTATACTTTGATCAAACTTTTGAGACTATGGAAAGCAGTTTCTTTATTTGCTGTAAGTCTTTTTGTTTTATATATAGGGCTAATGGTAAGTGTGGAGGTAGGTGGATATGAACAAGATGAGACTGTTTATACTTCGATAGAGGAAGCTGTCTCCCAAACTTATTATTCTGATACAAACATCGACGTTCTTATTACAGAAAATGTAGAGGACGAAATTCATGTAGTTTATACCGTTGATCAGCGTGATTTAGTCGCCGAAAAAGTGGAAAAAGTTGATGGGGGCTATAAAAGATTACCGGCAGCAATGTTAACGATCGGTGGTACATCTGTTGTAAGTGAAAAGCAGAAAATCCGAACGTTCCGAGTGCAAAGTGGCAATTGGCATAATGAGCAGTACTCGAATACGTATGTCACATTTGGGATGATCCAAGAGCCGGACGATGTTGCAAGAGTTCAAATTCATTATGAAGGTGGTTCCTATATCTCACCTTTAACAGAGAATACGTTTATCAATGTTGTGTCGGTAAATGAGGATTGGACTGATCAACATCCGATTGACTTCCTAGCAGATAACGGTCAAGTACTTGAAACATATGCGCGAAATGTAATGGAAGAAGGAGTGTACTGCCACTAAGGCAGCACTCCTTTTCGTTTATTAAAAGGTATTTCGCTTATCGAAGGAAAAGCGTAAAATGGAAAGAAAAAAGGGGAAATCAAAATTGGAGAGAAAGAAGCTATGGATGATCTATGGCATGTTGATCCTTGCAACAAGTACATGGGGAAGTGCTTTTATAGCGGGCAAAATTGCAATTGAAAGCTTTGAACCAGCAACGATTGCATTCTTGCGCTTTTTTGGTGCAGCATTGTTATTATTTCCGATCATGTGGATTGCTGAGAAGAATATCCCAAAGCGAACAAAAAAGGATTGGTTATTGTTTGCAATTCTAGGCCTAACCGGAGTTACCATATATAATATTTGCTTTTTTCTAGCAAGCAAACATGCTCCTGTTATTAAGAGTTCGTTATTTATTGCAGCGAATCCGATGTTGATCATGCTATTATCAGGATTGATTTTAAAAGAGACGATCACAAAACGAAATATAATTGGTCTCCTTCTTGCATTTGCTGGGGTTGTAACGATTATTACTGAAGGAAATATGCTGATCTTTTTTCAATTTCAGTTTGAGCCAATCGACTTTGTTTTACTAGGAGCTGTTATAACATGGGCGTTGTATAGCGTACTTGGGCGAGTCGCGTTAAGGAAATATAGCTCGATTGTTACAACTACATATGCTGTAGGCTTTGGTACATTATTTCTACTCCCGTTTAGTATGTTTGAGCGACCTTGGGAACATGTTGCTACAAGTACATTGCCAGCTTGGCTTGCGATTGCGCATATGAGTGTATTTGTGACGGTGATAGGCTTCATCCTTTATTACTATGGAATCCAAAAAATTGGGGCTGCTAAAGCATCAATTTTCATCAATGTAATGCCTCTCTCTGCAGTACTTATGGCAACATTAGTACTGGATGAAACATTAACAATGGCAACAGTCATTGGGGCAATATTTGTTATTTCAGGTGTGTATGTAGGTACGACTGTAAAGCGAAAAAGCTTGAGAAGTCAGCGTATGCAAAAACGGGACAATGATGATAAAATGAGGAACGTGGATTAGAAAGTGGTGTAAATATGTTGCAAAAACGTTGGACAATTCAAGACATTAATGAGTGGCTTCACATGGTAGATGAAGGAGCGAAACCATTCAATGAAGCAACTGCTTGGGAAGTACTCGAACAACTTCAACAACCTGATAATGAAAATAAAGAATTCGGAAACTTAAAATCGCGAGTGCTTTCGAAATTGGCACTTGCTAGGTTTCAGCGTGTTAAAAAGGTTGATCATTTAGTTGAGCGCTGGACAAATCATTCTTTAGAAGAAGATCAGACGAATACTCTAGCACATGAGTTAAAAGTCGAACAGCTATTTGCTTTTTTCAAAAAAGTGAGGATTCCGGATAAATTCCCTCCAATTCGAGAGACGGATCATGGTTCAGCAAAAAAGAAGACTGCTCAAGAATACAATCAAATAGCCAAAACGTTTTTTAAGTATATCGAACAATATGAAGAAATCTCAAACGAGACAAAAGTATCAATGGAGCATCTTAAGGATCATGAATTGAGAAATAGATCTGAAATGGTCGTTCAGTTGATGGAAGATTTAAAGGAACCGTTTACGACTATTTTGACTGCGACAACAGAGTATGCCAATTCCTTAACCGGTGTGTATTACTCGTCTGCTCAATTTAAAGAAATAACAAGAGCGACAAATGAAATCGAGAAACTTAGTGAAAGATGGAGTGAGCTCGTCCACGCTAATGAGAAAGAGCGCGACGAAAAGTCAGCTTTAGAAGAGTTGAACCGAATGGTAGGACTCGACGATGTCAAGGTGAGAGTTCAAAAACTTTACCAATTCTTACATTATCAAAAGGAACGACTTCGCCAAGGATTTCATGAAAAAGATGGTATCAATCTAAATATGATTCTAACGGGAAATCCAGGTACTGGGAAAACGCATTTAGCAAGGTTAATGGCAAAAATTTATTTTGAGCTTGGATTACTAGAGCGTGATGAAGTATATGAAGTTGATCGGACTCAGCTTGTTGGTGCTTATGTGGGACAAACAGAAGAAAATACAAACAAAGCGATTGAGCGTGCTCTAGGTGGCGTCTTATTTATAGATGAGGCATATAGCTTAAAACGAGCGGATGCTGCAGGAAACGATTACGGTCAAACAGCAATAGATACGCTCGTTTCTGCAATGACAAGTGGCAAGTATGCCGGGAAATTTGCCGTTATTCTAGCCGGGTATCCAGAAGAAATGAGAACTTTCTTACGAGCTAACCCTGGACTGCGAAGTCGTTTTCCTGATCAAAACCATATTGAAATCGAAAATTATTCAATTGAAGAATTACTCCAGATTGGAGAGCACATTGCTATCGAAAATGATTACCTATTAACGGGTGATGCGAAAAAAGCATTTCAAAAACGAATTGAAAAGGCCCAAGTAGACTCGTCATTTGGAAATGCTAGAGCGATTAAAAACATTATATTAGATGCTATTTTTGAAAAGGGATCGAAAATGACTCTTGAAAATGCTCATGTAGACGATTTTATTCTTCTTGAATCAGAAGATTTTCAAGCTAATAAGGAATTAACTGAAGAACTATCGGCAAAGAAAGAGCTTGATCAGCTTATAGGCCTTGAACAAGTAAAGAGAGAGTTATTGCAACTCACCTCATTTGTTCAAATCCAACAGATACGTAGAGAAAGAGGCTTACAAGTCTTGCCGCTGCAAGTTCATTCTGTATTCACAGGTAACCCGGGAACTGGGAAAACAACCGTTGCTAAGCTATATGCGAGGTCGTTAAAGGAAATTGGTTTACTTAAGCGTGGCCATTTAGTCGTTGCTTCAAGAGCAGACCTAGTAGCTGGTTATGTTGGACAAACCGCCGAAAAGACAAAAGAGGTAATAAAAGATGCGTTAGGTGGAGTGTTATTTATAGATGAGGCTTATTCTCTTATAGTGGGTGGTCAGGTTGATTTCGGGAAAGAAGCAATTACAACTCTTGTTCAAGAAATGACGGAACATGAAGAAAACTTAGTTGTTGTTTTGGCTGGCTATGCGAAAGAAATGGACGTTACCCTCGATAGTAATCCAGGTTTACGTTCACGCTTTAAAAAACATATTCATTTTGAAGATTATTCAAAACTAGAGTTGATTCAAATGATCGAAAAACGATCAGAGAAAGCAGGATATCGTTTAGAAAATGAAGCACGTATCGCATTAGAAGAACGAATCGCAAAAGATGGCCATCCTAGTAATGGACGATTTGCTAGTGATGTATTTGATCAGCTCGTACAAAATCAATCGTTACGACTAATTGGTTCTAAACAAATCGAAGAAAATCAGCTCATTACGATAAAAAAGGAAGATGTGGAATTACTGCAATTGTGAGGGGAGTAGAAACATGTTTATTTCAAAAAGGGAAATTCAAATATTATATGCTGATACTGACATGATGGGGGTTATTTACCACGCTAACTATTTAAAGTATTTTGAACTAGGTCGTGGTGGATTTCTTGAAGATGTAGGGTTTAGTTATGTGGAAATGGAGAAGTTAGGTTATTTTGCACCAGTATATGACTTAACGGCAACCTATAAAAAGCCTATACGCTATGGGGATAGAGCGTATGTTAATACATGGGTTGAAGAGAATGATCGTCTTAAAACGATCTATGGCTATTCAATTGTGAATGAAGATGAGGAGGTTTGTGTGGAGGGGAAAACCACTCATATTATCGTCAAGAAAGAAACATTCAAACCGACTGCTTTCAAGAAAGTACTTCCAGAGTTGTTTCAGAAATATGAAGAGATAAAGAAAAAATAAGGGTCTGTGAATAAGCTCTTATTCGTTATCCATACTAAGCTTGTGCAAGTGACTTTATACAAGAAAAGGGGTAATGAAAATGGCTAAACCAGATAATCGCAATGATAATGTTGAGAAGCTACAACAAATGAAAGAGAACACAGAACATAACATTGAAGCAGCTGAAGAGTCTGTCGCTCACACTGATATGACAGAAGAGCAAAAACAGGCAGTAAAAGCCAAAAACAAGCGTCGTCAAGAAAGCATTCAAGGGTTTGAAGCGGAAATGGCTGATGAAATGCAAGCACGTGAAAATGGCTATCAAGATGAACAGTAAAGAAGAAATCGCTTAGAACCGTTGTTCTAAGCGATTTTTTCTTTAGAAGCTGAAATTAGGGATGTGTTGAAAAAATAATGCCAAGTCATTTCAAGACTGTTGCGTAAATTTAGGGAGACTAGGTCTGAAAAAAATGTAAGTGATGGAAACGTATGCTATAATCAACTCAAATGATAGATATAAGGTGATGGGAATGGCGTTTGGTTTGAAAAGAAGAGACCTTATAGAATGGAAACAACTTGCACAACGAGGAGAAATTGCCTTTTTGACTCACTTCTGGTTAGACGAACGTTTCCCGGGATGTACGACGGTTACTAAAGTAGCCTGTGGTGATCTGGGCAAACTTGAAAAATGGGGAAAGCAATATGGACTGAAGCCAGAATGGATTCACCGTCGAGATAAGTACCCGCATTTTGATTTACTAGGCAATAGGCAAAAAGAAATTTTGAAAAAAGAAGGAATGGAGGACCAACTAATTAATTTAGGACAATACATTTAATAGCAGTAATGTGATGTTTTAAAAAATATAATTACAAGTGATAGGAGGAAAATAAAATGGTATCACAAGCAATTGTCATTTCAGATTTACAAACAAAAGCTTCCATTGAGCCAAAAGAACAAATCCGTATTAGGGTTGATTTTTTAAAAAACTACTTAGTCTCAACGGGCGCAAATGGTTATGTACTTGGAATTTCCGGTGGACAAGACTCTACTTTAGCAGGAAAATTAGCGCAGCTAGCCATTAATGAATTAAATGATGAGCAAGATGAAAAAATGTATTCATTTTATTCAGTAAGACTGCCATATGGTGAGCAACAAGATGAAAAGGATGCCCAAGATGCTATTGGTTTTATTGAACCAACAAAGTCTATCACCGTTAATATAAAGACAGCTGTCGATGCGTCTGTAGAAGCATTTAATAAAGCAACAGGTGGAGAACAGCTCTCAGACTTCAACAAGGGTAATACAAAAGCTCGTGAACGGATGAAAGCACAATACGATATTGCTGCCCATTATGGTTGCTTAGTAATTGGCACTGACCATGCAGCAGAAGCCATTACTGGATTTTTTACAAAACATGGTGATGGTGCATGTGACATTGCGCCATTGTACGGATTAACCAAAAGGCAAGGAAAATCGTTGTTGGTGGAACTAGGAGCTCCAGAGCATCTTTATAAAAAAACACCAACAGCTGATTTGGAGGATGGTAAGCCCGGATTGCCTGATGAGGTTGCTTTAGGAATGACCTATGATAATTTAGATGATTATCTAGAAGGAAAGCAAATTGATCCTGAAATTGCAAAGCAAATTGAATCCCGTTATGAGAAGACAGAGCATAAACGGCAGCTGCCTGTAACAATTTTTGATTCTTGGTGGAAAAAATAAGTGTCATATTTCAACTAATTTCATCATACCTTAATTCGAGTGTCTACATCCCTCTATATTAGGACTTAAGGGATAATAGGTTAAGGAGAGAGAAAGATGAAAAGGAAAATTTTTCTATTGGTTGTGTTATGTGTTGGCCTTATTTCAATGATCGGTGTATATGTTGTCTTGAGCCCGGAGCATGTACCTTCGCAAGCACAGACGGTTGCTAAAGAATCTGCTGATGAACAGCTAAGAGAAGTAAATGGGATAGAGATCCTATTAAATGGTGTTCGGACAGAACATGCTGATAATGAAGGTGAACAATACGTGATCGTAGACCTCTCGCTATCGAATAAACGTGATTCAGTATATGAAGTATCAACATTTAAAATAACGTTAGTGGACGAAGAGAACTTTGCCTATGGTGTTGACACTTCATTTGAAACAAAAGGGATTCTTAGTGGTCAATTGCATCCAGGTCGTACCAATCGTGGCGAAGTGGCCTTTTTGGTACCAGGCTCAAAGAAGTATGAGCTAGTTTATACAGATCATTTACGAACTGGACAAGTTACATGGCAAGTATTTGTTGATAAGGAATGAATGAATATGACTTTACAAAAAAATAGTGATTTACATATGCACTCTACGGCATCAGACGGTGGGTACAGCCCTTCTGAATTGATGCGAAAGTGTAAAGAGGTTAATTTAGAGATCGTTTCCCTAACAGATCATGACAGTGTAGAAGGCGTAGCTGAGGCGCTAGAAGCTGGAAAAGAGCATGGAATTCACGTGATTCCTGGCATTGAATTTTCAACGAAGTATAAAGGGAAAAGTGTTCATATATTAGGTTATCAATTTGATTGGCAGAATACGGAGTTGAGCTCGTTGCTTGCAAATCAAAAACAGCTTCGAAGAGAACGTTTGGATAGGATCATTGAACGTTTGGCCAATGTAGGGGTCGCGATTCAGCCGGAATCTGTCTTAAAGCATGTTGATGGTGGTAGTATTGGAAGACCTCATGTTGCAAAAGCGTTAATTGAAGCAGGTTTTGTGAATGATGTTGCCGAAGCTTTTGAACGATATTTAGCAGAAGGGCAGCCTGGTTATGTTGAGAAGTCAAAAGAGATGACTGTAAAAGAAGCGATTGAGTGGATCCACCGTACAGGAGGGATTGCGATTGTTGCTCACCCGGTTTATTACGATGTAGATGATGATATATTTGATTGGGTCAAAGAATGGGGGCTAGATGGTATAGAGGTTTACCACCGTGATCATGATCAAGAAGCAGTACAAAGATATGAAAAACTATGTAATGACATTGAACAACAAATTGGTAAACAGTTATATCGAACAGGTGGATCGGATTTCCATCATGAAGAATATGGGAGAGTACGAGAACCGTTAGGAGTTACAAGATTAGAAAATCGTCTAGCAGAAAGGCTAATTTAGAAGTTATTATGAAAGCTGTTGAGAAGAGTAAAGTTCTCAGCAGCTTTTTAAGGGATAAGGTGTATTGAGATTAACGTTGATTTACTTTTTCAATCACACTTTCTATATTAGTTCCCTCTAATGCTTGAGTAGCCAATTGATCTGCTTCCTTATTTTGATTTCGCTCAATTAATTCATATTCTAATTTTAAACCGAGCTTTTTGGCTAATTCGTCAATTCGATTTAACCAACTATTATAGTGGTCTTCATAGCAAGGCCATTCTCCCGATGCTTGACTTACAACGACCATTGAATCCGAATAAATCCTCACCGTTTGATGATGTACATTCATTTCTTCGAGTTGGATAAGAAGTCTGTAAAGAGCAGCATATTCTGCTTCGTTATTATCTTCAAGAAGTTCGTAAGTGTCATTTAAACGTGTACGCCAGTTTTTATGGTTTTGCTTATAATAGATTGCTACTCCTATACCTGCTAGACGAGAATCCACATTGTATCCACCATCAATGTAAGCTTGAAGTTCATGTGGTTCAGTCTCATACTGCTTTAGGAATTTTTGTAGTTCTTTTTTTTTCCAGGTTGTATCATGTTCATCTAAAAAGTCTATATTTTTTAAACGCCCTGTTTTTTCTAAGTCATCACTTAAAAGAATCGCAGAAGAAATGCTCATCCAATCAGATTTCATAAAAAAAGCCTGATTCGTTTTCAATGGAGAATAATACCACTCTAATCGGATTTTCATGGAAAAACCCCCCTTTTATATGTGTTAAGATAATTGCAGAAATTCGCTTTTCATGATAAGTTAAATTATCGCAATGTTACGTAATTTCACACAGCGCAATGATTCTATTATAACTTAGTATGTAACATTAACTATTATAAATACAATGTTAGAAGTCACTTTTGGTAATGAATTGTTAAAAGCTATATGTAATTGAAAAAAGGAGTTTGTACATTATGCCAATAAAAATCCCTGATCACTTACCCGCAAAAGAAATACTCAATGCTGAAAACATTTTTGTAATGAATGAGAGTCGCGCCTATTCACAAGATATCAGGCCGTTAAAAATAGTTATTCTTAATTTAATGCCTATTAAAGAGACTACAGAAACTCAATTATTACGTCTTCTTGGCAACAGCCCATTACAAGTAGATGTGTCCTTTTTATATCCGAACACTCATGTTTCAAAAAATACATCACATGAGCATCTTTCTACTTTTTATAAAACATTTGACGAAATAAAGTCAACCAAATATGACGGTATGATTATTACGGGTGCGCCAATTGAGAAACTTGAGTTTGAAGACGTTAATTATTGGGAAGAGCTGAAAATGATTATGGACTGGAGTGTTGACAACGTTACCTCCACATTACATATTTGTTGGGGGGCTCAAGCTGGTCTGTACCATCATTACGGGATAAATAAGTATTCCTTAGAGGAAAAGAAATTTGGAATCTTCTATCATACGATTGAAAAGCAAAATGTTAAGCTTCTGCGTGGATTTGATGATGAATTCTTAGCACCACACTCTAGACATACCGATGTAAGGAGAGAAGACATTGAGCAAGTGAATGACTTAGATGTTTTGAGCGTGTCAGATGAAGCGGGTGTATACATTGTTGCTTCAAAAAACGGGAAACAGATTTTTGTAATGGGTCATTCCGAATATGATGTTTGTACATTACAAGAGGAGTATGAAAGAGATAAGGAAAAAGGCTTGAATATTAATCTACCGGAAAATTACTTCCCACAAAATAATGATCAAAATCAACCGAAATTGCGTTGGAGAGCGCATTCTAATTTGCTTTTTTCGAATTGGTTAAACTATTATGTGTACCAGGAAACTCCATATGATTTAGGGAGATAATATAAAGTAGACAGGGTGTCTTATCAAGTCTGACTCAGGAAATAGTGTTTAACAGTCAGGTAATTCATTTGATAGACACCTTTTTTTGGGAAGAATTCGATGAAATTTGACATGATTTTAGTTTTACCTTCTTATCTTATACAAGTAGAAGTTTTACGAATATATGGTCATTTTTTTAGTGTGTCGTGACGTTTTGCTCCTACATTTTTAGTTGTCTTTTCTCAATATTTGAAAAAACGTATGATATAATAAGGTTGCTACTATGAACGGTGTTACTGCTGTTAGACATGGAAGAGTTCTTTGCATGTAGAAGTCTTTCAGTGGAGGTGTTGAACGATGGATCCTTTAGACGTCATGATGAATAAAGAACGTGTCATTCCTTATTTTCAACCGATCGTGAGTGCTGATAAACAATTGGTAGTTGGATATGAAGTATTAGCTAGGTTACAAACGGAAGAAGGAAACAAAAGTTTGGGCTGGTTTTTTCAAGATAAAAATATTCCTGATGAATACAGATTGGAACTTGACGATCATGTCCAGAAACTTGCTCTTGACGCATATTTAAAAACCGATCAATCTACTATTCTATTTCTTAACTATGATACATCGCTATTGTTAAGAGATAATGGCGAAACATTTACTAAATGTTTGGAAAAGTATCAGGAAAAAGGGCTCAAACTTCAGCAAATTGTCTTGGAGTTAAAGGAAGACGAGGTTGTTGAATACTTTTATGACAATAAGCACTTTTTTTATTATCTACAAAGTATTGGGTTTAAGCTAGCTCTTGATGATGTTGGACATAACGGCAGCAATTTAGATTTGATTGCGATGTTAAAACCAAATATTATAAAAGTAGATGTTTCTTTTATGGAAGATGGGTTACCACAGTTATATTCAGAAGTACACCAACCTTTAACGATGCTTTCAAGGAAAATAGGAGCAACACTTCTTTTTGAAGGGATTTCTACGTTTAATCAATTGAATTATTCGTGGAGAAATGGAGGACGTTACTATCAAGGATATTATTTACAATTTCCTAGTGCTTCCTTTGTTAAGCCTGATTGTTGCAGGGAAAAAATTCAAAAGGAATTCCAACATTTTATTGTGTTTGAGCGAAAAAAAATGGAAGCTCAATTTACGTTAACTAATCAATTAACTTCGCAATTGAAACAAACGATGAAATTGATTAGTCCTGAAGACACATACGATGAGATGATCCAAAAAGTTGCAAAAGATTGTGATCGATTTGCTTTCCGTATTTATGTTTGTGATGCACAAGGATTTCAACAATCCTCCAATGCAGAAAAAAACAAGGAACAGGAATGGGTTTTAATTGAAGAGGGTCGATTTAAAAACTGGAGTTGGCGTCCTTATTTCCTTGAGAATATTGTTCGAATGAACGTTGAAAAAAGAGGATTTCTATCGGACTTGTATACAGATATCGAACGTGATGAACGTATTCGCACTTACTCATATCCAATCTCTGATAATTTGTTCTTGTTTCTTGATATACCCTACACTTACTTATTTGAACAAGAAGGTTTACTCTAAATAATAAGGTCTGGTCTAATGATAGGTCGTAGCATATGATTGTGCTTCTTCTTGTTAGGTCGGACCTTATTATGTGTTTTAATCGTAAGGAGGAATATATGGACTCTCGACCTGTATATTATTTAATGGCCTACTTGTTTTTTGCACATTCAACGATAACAATTATTAATGGGTATTTCCCTGTCTTTTTTCAAGCGAAAGAGCTAACAGGTTCACAAATTGGGTTATTGATGGCAGTGGGGCCATGTGCAACCATTATTGCACAACCGATGTGGGGTTACTTGAGTGATAAGTATAAAAGTATAAAGAAAATGCTTCTTATAGCGTTAGCAGGAGTAGTGCTAACAGCTATTGTATTTATTTTTATTAATTCTTACATTGGTTACTTAGTTATGATGTTTATTTTATTTTTCTTTGTCTCACCAACTACGGCGTTAGGAGATTCACTTGCTCAAAAGACTTCAATTCATAGGAATATTAGTTTTGGACGAATACGATTATGGGGATCGCTAGGATTTGCGATTACTTCGCTTGTTGTTGGGTATGTGTTAACATGGATTGGTGTAGAGAACATTATGTTTCCTTTCTTGATGATGACAATTATCGCTTTATTCATCGGTTTTTCGATTAAAGATGTTCCTGGTACGAATAAACCAGTTACTGTTATCGATGCTATGAAACTTGCAACGAATCGTAGACTTTTCTTGTTTTTGCTATTTGTGTTTTTTATTTCTGTTTCACATCGGACAAATGATATTTACCTCGGGTTATATGTAGTTGAATTAGGTGGGCCCGAAGCCCTTATTGGTTGGGCTTGGTTTGTTGGGGTGATTGCAGAAGCAATTGTATTTGCAACTACAGCATATTGGTATAAAAAATGGACGCCACTAACGTTTGTTATTTTTGCAGGGGTCTTGTATGGAGTACGTTGGATTTTAATGGGAATGATTGAAAGTCCATGGCTTATTATACCTGTTCAATTAGCGCACGGCCTAACATTTGGTATTTTCTACATTGCAGCGTTTCAATTAGTTAACAAATTAATTCCTGAACAGCTTCAAGCTACAGGACATGTATTATTTATTACTATTTTCTTTGGGTTGGCTGGTATTATAGGTTCGCTATTTGGTGGTTATATGATTGATACAACATCTATTTCAATCTTGTATTATGTCATAGCACTGAGTGCATTTTTTGGTGCGCTAGGACTATTTATTTTTCAAAAGAAAACACCAAGTATGAATTTAAGTAACTGATCTATTCAAATTCTGTCAAAATGGGAGATGAAATGTTTTATAAAAGAGTAATAAGTAAGAAAGGAGTGAAAAAATGGATATTATTTTAACGGAACGTGCTATAGAATTCTTTAAGAAGGTAGACATAGAAGAAAAGGTTATTCGCGTTAGAGCATATGATACGTTTGAATGAAGTACGATGGTAGCGTATGACCTCGCTCTGGATGAGCTGAGGGAAAATGATTCACACAAACGTGTAGAGGGAATATTCTTTGTTTACGATCAGAAAACGGTCGATGAGATCGGGGCATTTGTGAAAATTGATTTTGTACCATCACAAGGATTGAAAATGATCAACGCCAACCAAACCCTAGCATACGCCTTACGGTTAAAGAGCTAGTACCAAAAGGGGGGTTTTCCCTTTTGGTACTAGCTCGTAGCATTGAGCGAAGCCGTTGCAAGGTTTTAAGTATACCTGAGTGGTTTTCGAAGGGATACGCGCAACGAGAGAAGCCAATGCGCAGCGAAGGATAACTAGAGAAAAAAGACCAAAAGGGGGGTTTTCCCTTTTGGTACTAGCTCGTAGCATTGAGCGAAGCCGCCTGCAAGGTTTTAAGTATACCTGAGTGGTTTTCGAAGGGATACGCGCAACGAGAGAAGCCAATGCGCCAGCGAAGGATAACTAGAGAAAAAAGACCAAAAGGGTGGTTTTCCCTTTTGGTCCTACCTCGTAGCATTATTTTTTTATAAAGAAACCACCAAGGGTTTTCATAATAGGAGTTGCTTGGTGAACAGTTTTTACAACTTGATCAACTGTACTAACGGTTTTGTTCATATCAAATTTTCCTTCTTCATTTGTAAAGGCAGACTTAAAGAAAGAAGGTTTATTCGGTTTATAACCGAATGGCTGATGCCCCATTTGCATATTGTGTCCAGGAAATTGTGGTCTTGGACCTCCTGGGTTAGGATGTTGCATTTGGTGTGGATGATGCATGAGGTTGTTCATGTGCATCGGTTGATGTTGGGGATAGGGCTGTTGATGATTCATTTGCGGTGGCATCGGTGGCCTATTGTAATTTTGATTAGGTTGAAACATCTCTAATCGACCTCCTTATTCAATTGGAATTTGTTTACGGTTATTAGGGATAATGATTCGTAGTAATCCATTTTTATATGTTGCTTTAACATCCTGTTCCTGAATAATAAATGGTACAGGAATTACTCGCTGTCTAATATGCCTTTGGCCTTGACGCTCTGTAAATCCAGTTTTGTCATCAATATATTCCGTTTGTTCTTCTTGTGTGACCTGAATCCTAACAGCTTGACGGTATATATCTAAACCAATCTGTTTCTTATTAACACCAGGGAGCTCAGCTTCAATAACTAAGGAATTGTCTGTTTCAAAGATATTTGTAGGAATTGGTGCAAGAAATAATGGATTTTCATTAATTTGTTGCATTGTATTTTGAAAAAAACTGTCTATTGATTGCAAAATATCTTGATAGCCTTGAGGTAATTTTTTAGACCACGGTTTTTGATTCTGATCTGACAACATTGTCACCCCCTTTTTAATGAATTATTAGTATATATGTATGAATAAGAAATCATAATGGTGCAGTGCAAAGGCCTATATTTACACAAGGAGGGGATTTTATGAGAACTGGGATAATTGATACCCATTGCGACGCATTATTAAAGTTATGGGAAGATCGAGGGCGCAGTTTTAAGGATTCTCCCGAAATTGATACGAATGCCGAAAGGTTAGTTGCTGGGAATATAAAAGTACAGTTGTTTGCTATCTTTGTAGAACCATTTATTAAACAAGATCAGAAGTTTCAGGTGGTTTTGGAACAAATTGAGTTATTTCATGAAGAAGTGCTAGCTGCTAATTCAAAGATTCGTCATATTAAACAGTGGTCAGATCTATTAGATTTGAAGGTTGATGAAATTGGTGCTGTTTTAACTCTTGAAGGCGTAGATGCGATTGGTGATGACCTAACGAAATTATCTATCTTGCATCAATTAGGAGTACTATCAGTTGGTCTGACTTGGAACCAAGCAAACCTCTGTGCAGATGGAGTCGGTGAACCTCGAGGAGCTGGGCTTTCAATTTTAGGCAAAGAGGTCGTTCGTCTTAATAATAAGCAGAAAGTATTAACTGATGTTTCTCATTTAAGTATAAAAGGCTTTTGGGATGTAATGGAATTAGCTGATTACCCAGTAGCCTCTCATTCAAATGCTCGTAATATATGTGATCATCCACGAAATTTATACAATGATCAGATTCATGCATTAGTAGAGAAACAGGGATATATTGGTCTTGTATTTTGCCCTGATTTTGTAACTAGTAAAGAGAATGCAACGACTAAGGATATACTTAAACACATAGACCATTTATGTAGTATTGGAGCTTGTGATTATATTGGATTTGGTTCTGATTTTGATGGAATATCTACTTATGTACAGCAACTTCGGAATAGTGGTGACTATATATATTTAGTAGAAGAATTAGAAAAGCATTATCCATCATCTCTAGTCAATAAATTTTTACGGGAAAATTTTGAGCAATTTATTAATCGAGTCATGTGATTTTTTTATGTAGTTCTAGTATAATGAGTTTCAAGTAAAGAGAGGTGAACAAATTGAAGATTACAGATCAAGCGAAAATGGTAATTGAAGAAACGATGAGTGAACATGGATTAAATACGATCCGTGTAGTGTTTGCTGGCATGGGTTGAGGAGGTCCTAAATTAGGGCTAGCTCTGGATGAGCCAGCAGAATCAGATCATCAACAAGTCATAAATGGCATAAATGTAGCAATAGAGAAAGACCTTATAGAACAGGTGAAAGATTTGACACTTGATTACCAAGAGTCAGAAAATGGAGCAGGTCTTGTTATGCTAGGTAGTGAACAGGATTGTTGTTAATAAAAGAAGAGATTGTCTTAAAAATGGGTTTGTTCCCTAATTATGAGATAATCTCTTCTTTTTTTATTCATTTTACATAGTTTCTCAAATAGTTGTTGTGCCGAAAGCTAACGATTGAGAATAACGGTAGCAGAAGTGGACGACTTCTTTCACAAGTTTTCATAATTTAAAACATGTTTAGCTCAAGTGTGTGATACAACGGGCTTCTCCGGTGAAATCCCATTTCTTTTATGTTACAATAGCGAAAGGTTTTCGAGATAAAGAAAGGGGTTTGATGGGTTTGAAAAAATTAGTAATGGGATTTGGAGTTTGTGCGCTAGCGTTTGGATTAGCTGCTTGTGGAGGAGACGATACAACTGAAGAAGAACCACAGCTAGACGGCACAGAACAAGAAATGGAATCAATGATTGACACTGATGAGATTCCAGATGTAATTGCGGTCGTTAACGGTGAAGAGATAGAAAAAGAAATGTATGTAGAAATGATTGAGAACGAAGCAATGCAACTTGTTATGAGAGGCATTGATCTAGAGAGTGCTGAAGGTCAGGAGTATATGGAAGCGCGCAAAGGTTTAGTTCTTGATCAAATTATCAACTCAACTTTAATTAATCAGGCTGTGCAAAGTGAAGGAATTGAAGCATCTGAAGAAGAAGTTGATCAAGGAATGGAAGATTTTGTTGCGCAATATGGACTTGAATCGGAAGAGCAACTTGAAGAATTAATGGAAGCTCAAGGTATAGAGATGGATGAGATTCGTTCTATGGTTTCTGAAAGTGTAAAAAGTGGTAAGTTTATCGATCAAAAAGTAGCAGAAATTGAAGTTACAGATGAGGAAATACAAGCTTTTTACGATGAGGCAGTAGCAGCTGCCGAAGAGGACAATACAGAGTTACCATTATTAGAAGATGTACGGGATGAAATCGAGTATCAGTTAGAAATGGACAAGTTAATTACTTCTTTACGAGAACAAAATGATGTGACAATCAATATTTAGTTAAATGAGGTGATTCCATGTGTTGGAATCACCTTTATTTTTGTTTGAGTAAATTTGACAATTTTAAAATGTTCTTGCCGAAAGGGGTACTAGTATATAAAATATAGGTAATTAGCTATAGGTTTCTAGTTGTGATCTGAGATGGAGGAATAAAATGGAACAAATAAATCGGAATAATATATTATTAGAAAGTGGTACAAATGAATTGGAGATTGTCATGTTTAAAGTTGGGAAAGGTACATTTGGTATAAATGTGTTAAAGGTTCGGGAAATTATTAATCCTCTTCCGGTTACAGTTACTCCAAATGATCATGAACATGTCGAAGGAGTAATTCGGTTACGTCAAGAAGTGATGCCCGTTGTAAACCTAGCAAAAGTATTAAACTTACCAGAATCAGACCATCCCGAACAAGATAAATTTATTATTGCTGAATTAAATAAACTGAAGGTTGCGTTTCATGTTCACAGTGTTTCTCGTATTCACCGGATATCTTGGGAGCAGATTGAAAAACCGAGCGAGCTCTCTCAAGGCACTATAGGTCACACAATTGGCATTGTGAAAATGGAAGAGGAGATGGCTTTGTTATTAGATTTCGAGAAAATAGTCGTGGATATTAGTCCAGAGTCGGGTTTAAGTGTTGAAAAAATCAAAGCCCTAGGACCAAGGGAACGCTCAGCTAAAAAAATCGTAATAGCTGAAGATTCTGCCATTCTTCGAAAGCTCTTACAAGATACATTGACAGAAGCTGGGTATGAACGTCTTCAATTTTTTGAAAACGGCAAACAAGCATGGGAATTTTTGGATGCGTTAACTGCTCAAGAAATTGAAAGTGAAGTCGACTTGGTGATCACGGATATTGAAATGCCACTTATGGATGGACATCATTTAACAAAGAGAATAAAAGAAAATCAGTTACTTCAACAAATACCTGTTATTGTGTTTTCTTCTCTTATTACAACTGATTTATATCATAAAGGCGAAAAAGTTGGAGCGAATGGTCAAATTAGTAAACCAGAAATTGTTGAGCTAGTTGAAACAATTGACCAATTAGTTATGTGAATTCATAAAAAGTAAGAGGCGTTTTTTTCAATTCGCCTCTTTTACGGTGTTTTTATTTTTTTAATAATGTTTGTTCTAATTGTGATTTCTGATCCTCTGTTAGTAAACCGATTTTATTGAAAATGTAGGCATAATATAACGTTTTTTTTGTTATACTCATCAGAAACCCTCCATTTCTTTTTTATATATAATATGCATGACCGACAAAAAGTTTACACAAGGAAACTTTTTGTCGGTCATGCATATTGAGGTTAGTAAAAGTCTTTCGTAGACTTTTTGTTATTAGAATTGATATGATGTGATGTATACAGAACAATGGCTGTGTGAAAATAGGGAGTGACATACATAATGAATATACAAATTACTAAGCCTGCATTACAGTGGTTTAAAGATGAATTTGGATTAGAAGGAAAAGGGGAATTCATACGCTTCTTCGCCAGGTATGGTGGATGTGGTTCTATCCAAAGTGGATTTTCTTTAGGGATTAGTCAGGATTCTCCGACTATTATTGGTGCAAAGCAAGAAATCGATGGTATTACTTTCTTTGTGGAGGAAGAGGACCTTTGGTACTTTAAAAATCTTGACTTAAAAGTGAAGTATAGTCGGAAAAATGATGAGATTGATTTTGTCTATGAGGAACAAAAATAGAGAAGAATAGGGTTATTTAGTAAAAGTTACTACAATGTTGCTTTTAGTAAGGAATAAAATAAAAGAGGATGACAAAAGACAAATTATCGCCTTTGAATCATCCTCTTTCCTCACCTATATTAGTCTTCTTCTCTGTAAATGGAAGGTTTAACCCATACTATTTGTTGAATTCGAACAAAAAACGGGCAATTTTTGACATCGACAACGACATGGTCAGCTTTGACATCGGCAATGACACCTCGAACAAGTCCTTCTGTTGTTTGAATAACTACATTTGAACTTACCAATGATTGCAAGGTCTGGATCATGAATGGATCGACACCAGTCACCATTTGTGGGCGGTTATGTTCTTGAGCTTGATGGCTTACATTTTGATGGTAATGCATATTATTGGCCTCCTTTAACTTGAAAATCCACTTTTATACTATTCATTAGCCCTCACATTGCTTAGACTATAGCCTAGAAACAGTTTGTACGTTGTAAATCGGTTCGTTGAAACAAATAAAATGGTAAGAGACAGGTTGGAAGAAGGGAATCAATGATCACAGATTTTTTATTTACATTAAGAGAGAAAATATTTTTGAAAGGAAGGGGAATAGTATGACTGACATAAATTTTGAAAAAGCTACATTTGCTGGAGGATGTTTCTGGTGTATGGTTCAGCCTTTTGATGAATTACCAGGTATTATAAAAGTAGAATCAGGCTTTATGGGAGGACATATTGAAAAGCCTACGTATGAGCAAGTAAAGAAAGGTGATAGTGGCCATTATGAAGTAGTTCAAATTACATACGACCCTGCAACGTTTCCGTTTGAGAAATTACTTACATTATACTGGCCTCAAATAGACCCGACTGATTCGGAAGGACAATTTCATGACAGAGGGCCACAGTACCGTACGGCCATCTTTTATCATCATGATTATCAAAAAGAATTAGCCGAAAGGTCGAAGAAGGAACTAATAAGCAGCAACCGTTTTAAGAAACCAATTGTAACAGAAATTTTAGCAGCTTCAACATTTTACCGAGCTGAAGATGAGCATCAACATTTTTACAAAAAAAATTCTGATGAATATAAGGAAGATCGTAAAAAGTCAGGACGAGATGAATTCATTTCAGCACATTGGTAGGAGAGGTAAAGTTGCTTTCAAGTTGGGGCTAGAGATAGGTCTTTTTGTGGCAACTTCCAATTTCATAGACAACGAATTGTTGAAATGAAATTGGAATATGTAAAAATGTCAAAAAGGATGTGAAAAACTCTCACAATAAAAGATATTTTTTGATATAATAAAAGAAGTTATACACTATGAAATTTTCTTAGTGGGGGTGACGCAGTGAAAGCAGTAGTTGGAAGATTTGGCATTTGGTTTATGGTTGCGTCACTTAGTTTTATTGTAACTTCACTTATTGTAATTCTTTTTGTTCATTACTGGGCTCACACAGAAGCAGGAAAAGTTCCTCCAAAAACAGCTGTACTCCTACATGCTGTTCATCATAATCTTGTTACCCCAAATATGAGCGTACCTAGTTTTTTTGCAAGTGGGGGCAGTCCAAGTTTCACTGGGGGAATGATTGATATTCCAACAAGTGATGGGACAACAATTGAAGGCAAGATGTATCGACCGATTAGAGAAGGGCCACATCCGATTATTCTTTATTATCACGGTGGAGCATTTATGGAAGGGTACGGAAATATTCATACGCATGATAATATTGTCCGTGGTCTAGCGACTAGAACAAATAGTATTGTTATCGCAGTTGGTTACCGAGTTGCACCTGAGCACCCATTTCCTGCAGCGATAGAAGATAGTTATGATGCTCTAGTTTGGGCATATGAAAATGCAGAAGCCTTAGGAGGAGACCCTGCAAACATTGCTGTTGCAGGAGATAGTGCAGGAGGAAACATTGCAACAGTCGTGTCATTGATGTCCAGAGACCGAAATGGTCCTGATATTAAAGCACAGGCTCTACTTTACCCTTTAACAACGTTTCAAGATATTGAATTTGACTCACGAATGAAATATGATAGTGGTTATTATTTATTATCTCGCAATGTTATGTTACGAGCACGTGATACGTATACACCGGATGAATCTCTATGGATGCACCAATACACATCACCATTAGATGCGCAGAATCTTTATCATTTACCACCAGCAATTGTGATTACTGCAGAGTTTGACCCGTTGCGTGATGAAGGTGAAGCATACGCAAAACGACTCGCCAAGCACGGGGTACCGGTGGAAGCGATCCGGTATAACGGTGTTATGCATGGATTTGTGTCATTTTACGAAGTTATGTATCGTGGGAATCATGGGCTGAATGAAGCATCGAGGTTTCTACGTACAGCCTTTAATGAAGAGCCAACTTTCGAACCATATAACCTTCAAGTTTATGAAGGAACAACAACAGGATCGGAAAAAATGCGTGATCAAATAGAGGCATATGTTATTGGAAGCTTTCTATTAGGAAAGCAAGCAATATCATTGTTTAAGTAGAACTAGGAGCCACTTGTTTGGCTCTTTTTTTGTAGAGTAGAAAAAAGTTATGTGTGTATTTAGTAGTTTTTATAGTGTCGGCCTATCACGTTATCTGCAATGAGTAGATAATTTAAGCTAAACAATAATAAAGCAATAGGAACTTATGTTAAGCCCCTATTGCTTTTGTGCTCGTTTTATAAACATTCTCTCTTCCTCAATTAAACCACATGTTGCGCATTGGACACGAAGTTCTGGTCCACGATAAGACATATGAAGAGGGCCGGCATTGTTATTTTCATATTGTTCAATGATATCGCCACTTCTTGCGTCCATTTTGACAGGAGTAGCTACCTGTTGAATTAAGTTGAAACGTGAACGATTCGTTTTACAGTTCGGACATAAATATGGATTTGTCATCATAATTCCTCCTTTACGGATAGTCTTACCAGTTCCAAAATTAAAAGGAGAGGTAAGTTTAGGAAATTGAGGGAATTAAGCCTGTTAGTCACTCTAACATGGTTGAATTTTCTGGAATAATAAAGTAAGATAAAATGAATGACAGTCAGTCGGTTATGGAGGAATAAATGAATAAAAAACAAGAAGAAAAGTATGAACTCATTTTAAATGCTGCTTTCGAAATTATGAAAGAGAAGGGGTTTGAAAAAGCGTCAGTTTCCCAAATTGTTAGACATGCAGGGGTTGCTCAAGGGACATTCTATCTTTACTTTGATTCAAAAGGAGCAATTGTACCAGCAATAGCCGAACGTATCCTTAATGAGCAATTGAGTGCTATTCAGGACGTAATTACTGAAACAGCTACCATTTTTGAGTTAGTAAATGAGTTGATTGAACAAACATTTCTTATTACAGATAAGAATAAAGAATTAATTAAATTTTGTTATTCAGGTATTGCATATTATGATTCTTTTCAACGTTGGGAGGATATTTACCGACCTTATTATGAATGGTTGGAATCTAAGCTTGAAGAGTCTATTCAAAAAGGTGAAATAATAAATCATTATTCGATTCCACATCTAGCTAAACTAATAATCAGTTTAATGGAACAATCAGCCGAACGTTCATTCCTAACAGATGAGGCTAATTCTGTTAAAAATCTTAACACTGAAAAACAAGAGTTGTTTCAGTTTATCAAACGCGCATTAAGCTAATATTTCATTAGCTTTGTTGCAAAATGAATGACATTCAGTCACTATTATTTTAATCGGGGTGTTCAAATAAATGGAAAAGCGTATACTGATGCTCTCAATATATGGAGGATTATTATTTGCTATAGTTGGTGTAGTTTGGGGGATAGTCATTAATTCGCAGATGATATTGTTTGATGGTGCGTATTCCTTTATAAGTGTTATCTTGTCGCTTTTGTCTTTGGGCGGCCTGTCCTATATAAAAAAGCGAGATGACAATAAGTTTCCTTTTGGAAAAGAAGTTATTGAACCAATTATTATTATTGCAAAGTATTTTGTCATATTTATGCTTTGTTTGATCGCTCTTATATCAGCTGGATATGACCTGTTTACGGGAGGAAGAACTGTTATACCTACGTATGCTTTGCTTTATTCAATTCTATCAACGCTCGGTTGTTTAGTTGTATGGTATTATTTTGTAAAACAAACAAAGAAAAATCAATCTGGATTTATTGAGGCAGAAAAGAAACAATGGTTCATGGATATGCTATTAAGCGCAACTGTTTTAGGAGGTTTTTTTATTGCAACACTTTTAACCTATACGAAGTATGCATGGATGAATTCATATGTCGATCCTCTGATGGTTTTAGTTGTTTCACTTTATTGTTTGAAGGTGCCTTATGTTATGATACGTGATCATTTATGCGAAGTTCTAGAAATGTCCTCATCTCCTAAAATCCACTCACGTATAGAGCATTTAGTAAAGAGAGTGGAGAAACAATATCATTTTGTAGAATCGATCACACGTACTTCGAAAGTAGGGGAGAAGTTATATGTAGAAATTGATTTTATTCTAGATGCGTCCTCACAAGCGCAAACAGTTTCGGAGCATGATAATATTCGAGAAGAAATTGCTAAGAATCTTGAGGATATTCAGTTTAGGAAATGGTTAACTGTCTCGTTTACGCGTAATAGAAAATGGGCTTGAAATAAAAAATGGATGAGAGATCAAATGCAGTCTCTCATCCGTTTTTTTCTATTATTATTATTATTAAAACGCCCAATTCCCTTCACGGAAGATTGGTTCACGTTTTCCGTCTTCGTACACACCATCGATGTTCATATCAGCAGATCCAATCATAAAGTCAACGTGTGTAAGGCTAGTATTTAAGCCGTTTTTCTCAAGTTCTTCTTTTGACATTTCTTTTCCACCTTCAATGCAGAATGCGTAGGCAGAGCCAATGGCAAGGTGGTTTGATGCGTTTTCATCAAATAATGTATTGTAGAAAAGAATATTTGTATCAGATATAGGTGATTTGTGTGGAACTAAAGCAACTTCACCAATAAAGCGCGATCCCTCATCAGTGTCCAACAAACGCTTTAATGTTTCATAACCTTCTTCTGCTTTAAAGTCGATAACTTTTCCATCTTTAAAAGTCAATGAGAAGTTATTGATCAGTGTCCCACCATAGTTTAAAGGTTTGGTACTGGAAACTGTGCCGTTTACTCCTGTTTTTTTAGCTGATGTAAACACTTCTTCTGTCGGCATATTCGCAACAAACGAAACTCCGTCTTTATTGATGCTTCCACCACTAACCCATAAATGAGTCTCAGGCAACTCAATTACTAAATCTGTTCCTTCAGAAGTGTAATGTAAGGCATGGTAATGCTTTTCATTTAATGCATTCATTTTATCATCTAATAATGATAAATGTTCTTGCCATGCCGAAACAGGATCTTCTTGATGAATGCGAGTTGCAGCGAAAATAGCATCCCAAAGTTTCTCCACTGCTGTTTCTTCTGAATCTTCAGGGAAGACTTTCTTTGCCCATCCAACAGAAGGCACAGCGACAATTGACCAACTAATTTTGTCTGACATGATATAGGAACGGAACCCTTCCATTGCTTTTCCACTAGCTTTGTTTGCATTTGAGACGCGTTCTGGGTCTGCGTCTTTCAATAGGTCAGGGTTAGAACCAGTAATGCTTAAAAATGCTGCTCCGTTCTCTGCCATTTCTTCATAACCTTTTGCAACCCACTCCGGAAATTCATGGAAGGCCTCATCTGGAGCCAGTTCGTATTTTGTTTTCGTAAGTTCTTCGTCGCTCCATTCAACATGGACATTTTTCGCACCAGCTTCATACGCTTTTTTGGCTACAGCACGAACATATTCTGCTGCATTGAGTGGAGTGCGAATAACAAGTGTTTGGCCCGGTTGAATATTAATTCCAACTTTAACAGCGAGTTCAGCATATTTTTCTAATTTTTCTTGAAAGGTTGACATGAGATCATTCCTCTTTTCTTATGTATAAATTTGGTTGCTTCACTTATTTTATCAAAGTTTGTGAGTAAGTGAAAAGGATAGCGAGCTAGCAAACATTATGCTATTATATTAGTTGGTAAAAGACAAGAGGTTCGCAAACTCCCTCTATAAAAAACTAAGGTGGTAACTGTACACTAACAAGTACAGTTTTCTTGTCGTTGTAAAAGACAATATTCAGTTCTTATTTAGGAATTACTACTACCTAAAGACCTGGTCATAACTTACCCAGCTGAAAGTATCTTATGAAAAGGATAGGACGGATATACCCGTTTAGGAGTTATCGAATGCTCTTTCTTCAAGAAGTTGATGTTGAACATGTAGTTCAACGAAAAACTTTTAATAAAGGAGAATGAGACATGAGAAATGAAAAAGCGGTTGTTGTTTTTAGTGGAGGTCAAGACAGTACGACATGCCTGTTATGGGCTCTTGATCAATTTAAAGAAGTGGCAACAGTTACTTTTGACTATGGACAACGCCATCATGATGAAATTGAGTGTGCACGTGAGATAGCAGAGGAGTTAGGCGTATCTTTTCATGTGCTTGATATGAGCTTAATAAATCAATTATCAGCTAATGCACTTACAAGAAATGATATTGAAGTGAAGGAAGGAGAAGATGGAGAGCTTCCGTCGACATTTGTTCCTGGTCGTAATCACTTATTCTTATCATTTGCAGCCGTTTATGCAAGAGCAATCGGAGCGCGTCATATTATTACTGGCGTATGTGAAACGGATTTCAGTGGATATCCTGATTGTCGTGATAGTTTTGTTAAGTCGTTAAATGTAACACTTAATTTAGCAATGGACGAACAATTTGTTATTCATACCCCACTTATGTGGTTAAATAAAGCTGAAACTTGGAAGTTGGCAGACGAACTAAATGCACTTGATTTTATAAGAGAGAAAACATTAACTTGTTATCATGGTGTACGTGGTGATGGTTGTGGAAAATGCCCAGCATGTGAACTGCGAAAAAATGGGTTAGATATGTACCTCAAAGAAAAGCAGGGAGGTAATAATCTATGATGCAACAATTTTATCCACAAGTTCAACATTCGTATCGCTATGAACTTAATAAGGATATGCATTTAGCAGCTGCTCATCTTATTCCAAACGACGCAGCTGGTCAGTGTAAAAACATGCACGGGCATACGTATTTTATTAATATTACAATTGCTGGTGATACGTTAGATGATTTAGGTTTTTTGATTAACTTTAAACGAATAAAAGAAATTGTTCATAAACGCTATGATCATTCTGTCTTAAATGATCATCCTGAATTTCAAGATTTCTACCCAACAACGGAAAGAGTAGCAGAACAGATTTGGAGTTCGATTCAAGCTGAGTTACAAACTCAGCCAAATAAGCCAAACTGCTTGCAAGTTGTTGTTAGAGAAACACCAACAAGCTATGTGATCTATCGGCCAAAACCGGAGGAGTTAGCATGAAGATTCCGGTAATGGAAGTATTTGGACCGACCATTCAAGGTGAAGGAATGGTAATTGGACAAAAGACTATGTTTGTTCGAACTGGTGGCTGTGATTACTCTTGTTCTTGGTGTGATTCGAGTTTTACATGGGATGGCTCTGTCAAAAGTCAGTTAATGGAGCCTGAAGAAATTATAAAAAAACTAAAGCAACTTGGTGGACAAGCCTTCTCACATGTTACCATTTCAGGTGGAAATCCAGCTCTTCATAAAGGGATCGATGAGCTTGTTGATCTTTGTCATGACCAACAATGGAAAGTAGCAATTGAAACGCAAGGGTCCATTTGGCAAGAGTGGATGAAAAAGATTGATGATGTTACAATTTCACCGAAGCCTCCTAGTTCTAAAATGGAAACAAATCTTGAAGAGCTTGATCATTATATTACTCAGCTAGAAGATCGCAACATGAGCTTGAAAATAGTCGTATTTAATGATGAGGATTTTACGTATGCTGAAATGATTCGAAACAGGTACCCGAATGTCTCTTTCTATTTACAAATTGGAAATGAAGATATCACATCAACTGACGATGAAGCCCTGCTTTCCACACTGTTAAATCGCTATGAATGGTTAATAGAAAAAGCAACAAAATCAATCGTTATGAATGAAGCAAAGGTATTGCCACAGTTACACACCTTTATTTGGGGAAATAAACGTGGTGTTTAAGTAAGGAGATGAAAAAATGAGTGGTCGAAAAGAAGAAGAATTAGAAGGAGTCACGTTACTGGGAAATCAAGGTACGAACTATGATTTTTCTTATAACCCTTCAATTTTGGAAGTATTTGAAAATAAGCATCAAAATCGTGATTATTTCGTTAAGTTTAACTGCCCGGAGTTTACATCGCTATGTCCGATGACGGGTCAGCCTGATTTTGCGACGATATACATTAGCTATATTCCTGATGTGAAAATGGTAGAAAGTAAGTCGTTAAAGCTTTATTTATTTAGTTTCCGTAATCATGGAGATTTTCACGAGGATTGCATGAATATAATTATGAATGATCTTATTGAGCTTATGGAGCCACGCTATATTGAAGTGTGGGGCAAGTTCACACCGCGTGGTGGTATTAGTATTGATCCTTATACGAATTACGGAAAGCCTGGAACGAAGTATGAGAAAATGGCTGAACATCGTATGATGAATCATGATATGTATCCGGAGACAGTTGATAATAGATAGTTGTGAAATAAAGCTAAATGGTGACCAAAATGAGTGACCAGTAAATTTGTAAATAAAAATGAAGTGACTAATGGTAGAAGGTTATACACTACCGAAAATCGCTGATATTCTTGATCTTTATATCTCTACCGCTGTTTATTGGCGACACACACAGAAAGTCTCGCAAACGTGGTTTTTCTAAGGAACAAGTCTGTGTGGTTGTCGCACAAGACCGTAATGGACAAGTTATCTCTCAAATGGCAGGTAAAGGGCGTATCAAATCAACGGATACTGATAGGGTATTAGGGGAGTTTTTAGACACCTCTGATTTGTTATGCAGTGATACAGCGACTAACTAAACAATCCCCCCAAATGCTTTACTACTTATTTTTAATTTAATCAAAAATTCCCATTAAGGCAACAAACTTACGAAAATAGCGAAATAAAAAGAGCCCTTGCTAGAGAGGGCTCCATCATACATGGTTGATGTTTGTTTGTGACTAAGCAGTATTATTACCTTTGATTTATTTGAATATTCAATAAAAGATAACGTGAGGTGTAACATTAAAACCTCTTATGTAGACCTAGCTTACGTTGTAACTCACTTATTTTTTTATATGCCTCACGATATTCTTTATCAATTTGAGTAACAGCATTTATCATAAAGTTGTTACTATATTCAGTACGTAAAAGAGAGAATACGAATGGTTTTTTCTCTTTTATAATTGCCATCACTTCCTCTATCGGCAAACTTACAGTTTCGGTTTTAGTTTTAAGGAATTCGGTAATGAATTTTTTGTATTCAGGTACAGTTTGTTTTGTGTCGGGATTATCAAGTATTAAAGTATCAAATTTTTGCAAAGCCATTTTAAGTTCCGGCTCTATTAAGTCCATATTAATCGTCACTCCTTATAAAATCTGCCAATTGAAAATAAGCCTCTTAAGGAGATAATTTCATCGGCAACTGGCTGACATAGGTTTCCCGTTAGTCCCTTTAGTTTTGCGTCCTTATCTTTCAATAAGTTTGCCATTTCGACATTATGAATAATGAACAAAAAGAAGTATTTTATATATTAAACGCTTATGTAAGTAACCTTATCTGATATTTCTATTAAAAATATTCATGTGAGATTATCAAACATACTTGGTTGGTTCCTGCCTCCTTTTATTTATGCTAATTGACGAAATGCCAAATCCTCCAGCATTTCACACGGTCCAAGCCTACAGAAGTTATCCGAAAGTGAAAATGGTCTTCGTAACTTTATAGTGACCTATTATAAAGATTATAAAAAACGAATTTATAACCCTCACTTTTTAACCTCAGATGTTTAGTTGAAAAGATTGTCCCACCACCTGTATTACCCTATAGAACTTTATCAAAAACACATTCGTTTGTCGACATAAGAAACAAGGTTTGCCATACGAAGGTGATATTCGGACCTTTAGATATTATAGAGGTTTTTCATTCGGGTTTCAAAATTACGGGACTCGTAAAATTAAAAAGGAATTATGGAACTGTAGAAAGACCATATCTAGACGCTGGAGATCTACCAGAAGCCCCTATGCATATTTCACAAAACGGCTCTCTTCAAAATCGATCACGGGAAGTATGGCAATACGAAGTGAGTAGTTTATCTTACCCAGTATCAGTAACGATGATCCAAGAGAATGAGAGAAATGATTTTGATCTGTATATTTATGATTCTAATGGAAGTTTAGTAGGGTACTCCAATACAACGGATAGACAGGAGATTGTTTCATTTGTCCCCCGCAGATAAGGGAATTACTTTATAGAAGTGTATAGTTTCCGTGGAAGAGGAAATTACTTCTTAGACGTAAGTGGTGGATGAGACTATTTATACTCTTGTACGCGACTAGCCTGCTAAGATATTATATTGTAGCAGCAATTTGTTAGTATGTGGATTTTGTACCGACCTGTCTGTTACTGATCTTTAGAGAGGCCGGCATTCTAGTCAGCTTCTAAATATAAAAACTTCAGTGTATATTCGGGTGTGGGAATATGGTAAGAATGTTGTTGGATTAAGAATTAACATATTGAAATAAGGTCTGTCTCCCGGAGCAGTGAATCATACTGGGGGACAGACCTCTATATTTTGGTTCCTTCTAAGAAAATGGCTGAGCATCATATGCTAATCATGATATGTTCGTGAAACAGTTGATAATAGATAATTTATTTGTGAAGTAACTATGAAATTTATAATTGGAATTCAAGAGGCTGTCATTTGTGACAACCTTTTTTTTCGTCAACGAATAAGGGGGGAGACAGACGCTTAATTTATTTTTAATCGCTAATCACCCTCACCCATTTTACTTTTTAAAAATAAGATATAGAAACGTAATTATATCTGTTAAAGAGGAGTCGACGTTATGGGAGTTTGGGTGCATGAAGTAAGAAAAGTTCGCTTGTTAACTTTTATTGGGGCTGGTCAACAATGAATATATTAGTAACTGGTGCAGCTGGTTTTATAGGTTCTCATCTTTGCGAGAAATTATTGGAGGACTCAAAGACGAACGTAATAGGGGTTGACTTTTTTATCGGACCAACTTCAGAAACTATTACGAGACAAAACCTTGAAAAGCTATTAAAGCATCCACGCTTTTCTTTTTATGAGGAAGATTTATTGAAAATAAAATGGGACCATTTTCTGCAGAACATTGATTATGTGTATCATTTAGCTGGTATGCCAGGGGTTCGTTCAAGTTGGGGGACAGATTTCAATCACTATGTTACAAATAATATAACTGTAACACAAAGGTTACTTGAAGCATGCAAACATGTCCCACTTAAGAAAGTGATCTATTCATCGACATCGTCTGTCTATGGAGAGAAAACAGGGAAAGTTTCAGAAAAGGCGATAACTGAGCCACTATCTCCGTATGGGATTACAAAATTAACGGGTGAATATTTATGTCATGTATACCGTAAAAGCTTTGGGGTCCCAACTGTCATACTAAGATATTTCACTGTCTATGGTCCAAGACAGAGAAGTGATATGGCCTTTCACAGGTTTATTCAAAATATATTAGAGGATAAACCGATTATAATATACGGTGATGGTAGACAAACTCGTGATTTTACCTATATTGACGACTGTGCATCTGCAACAGCCTCTGTTATACATGCAGAAAGAGTGATTGGAGAGACGATAAATATAGGTGGGAAAGAACGAGCATCGGTTTTGGATATTATTAAATTGATAGAAAATGAAACAGAAAAAAAAGCAAATCTTCATTTTGCAAAAGCGGCAACTGGTGAACCGAAACATACATGGGCAGATATTACAAAAGCAGAACGATTATTAGGGTATAAGCCAACTTTTGATCTAAAAGCAGGTTTAAAGAAAGAGATTAATTATATTAAGAAAATTTATCTCGATAAGTAAGTTAATTGTTTTTCATTGAACGTAAACGAGGATGACTTTATCAAAGTCATCCTCGTTTTTACTGGTAGAAGGCAAAAGTAAAATAATAAAATATAAATTCACCCTCAGTTACCTAGTAGAGTGGGATAAGGCAAACTGTAGGGTGAAGCTATTATCACTGGCTCTTCCTTCGTTTTTTATTATCATCCTTTTTAGTCGCCAGCTTTTGGAAAAGTTTTGCTGTTGTAATATCATTGACTGACTCAATGAAATGTTTTTGCTTTTCAGGTTTAAGGAATTGATCTTTTAATTTCTCCTCAATTTCTTTTATAACATCGCTGATGGCGTCTTTTTCTGTATAGTTGCGTTTACGTAAATTGGTATCTGTTTTTTGTTTGACCAAGGATAATAGTAGTTCTATCAGATCACCTTGTTTTGACAGTGCTGCTAAGAGAAGGATTTTACGTTTCTCCAATTTAGATAGACGAAGCTGTTTAAGCTGATTTTGTTCGTCAGGTTGATCATTAGCGCTGTTTACGATTTGATCTAAAAGATTTAAAGTTCCGTCTGAACTATTAACTAGATCACTTAATCTTAATTTTCTACTTGAACTTTTTTGAGATTGAACTTGCTCATTAAGATCATCAATTACGTCATCAATAGGGTGAGAGGCCGAATCGCTTTCTGTGGACTCCTGAGATTGAACTTGCTCATTAAGATCATCAATTACGTCATCAATAGGGTGAGAGGCCGAATCGCTTTCTGCGGACTTCTGAGATTGAACTTGCTCATTAAGATCATC